>DUIL01000189.1 GCA_013330385.1 Candidatus Thalassarchaeaceae archaeon | reverse complement strand
AGGAGGTGTTGGGAAACCTCGATGCAGAGGTTTTGCGAGATGGCGACGATTAGAAGGTGAAGGTTCAACCCATCCATTGAATTGAGTGTTTTTGTCGGGATTTGGCGTGATTAGCCAGGCCTTTTCATGAGTATCTCCGCAAACCAAGCAACGGAGAGGTTGCTCATTACCAGCACTACGCATACTCTTTCCACAACAAATAGGGCGTGTGGCTAGTCTTGGAACCCCGTTAACCAATTTTAGCCTCTCTAAATGATAATCACCATCTGTAGAATGTAGTCCAACCCATTGAATAAGATCTCCAGGTTTCAACGACCGAAGTAATTTATTCACATGGCCAGACTCAGCAAAAGCAACAATTGTTGAGTGTTGATTATCCGTCAATACTGAAACACTGGCATGACCGCCTTGTTTTTCAGAAGGAGGATTCAAGACTACTGACTCATAATACCCTACAACATGATCATCAGATACCTGATTAGTACGATGTAATGCAAAACTATCTGCAGCCTCAACTGAGTCATGACCTTGTAACCACTCATGAGCACTCACTAATTCATCCGCTACATCTCCCCGAATTCCGTAGAGTACCGGACAATTTGTCCGAGGCGCAATTAAACTACGACCAGTAGAAGGATCTCTATTTGCGAAAGTACTTGGAAACTTAACAGACAATGACTGAATTATTGCTGCAGGAATGCCTCTTTCTGAACCAATTTGTTGGGAATTCCTCCAAGAAATCAATTCCCATGTTGAACTATCTTTAGATTGCCAAGAAATAGCAGCAGTCGCGCCAACAATTCCTGATTTTCCTTTAGAAAATAGAACGGTTGTTTCTGGGAATTGGGTCAAATCATTTATTCTAGACGAAGGAGTAACTAATTGACGTACTGAAGACCAGTACCATTCAGAAGGAAATTCATCAGTTGTATAAACAAGGCAAGGATTTGGCAAAGTTCCATCGGTAGGATAGTCGGATTCTATTTCTTGCCTGAGTTCATTGAAAAAATCTTGAATTAGATTTTCAAACAGGGAAAAAGATTCGGTTTCGACTGTGCAAATAGCCCCTAATGCAGCATTACCACGCGTACGCTCAGGTGCGAAAGGCCACAAACGGACAAGTCTACGCTCTATGATATCAAAAGAAGGAAGCTTTTCAGATAGGCTCCGCATTAATCTATCGAAGTGTTCTGTCGTGCAAGCATATTCTGTATGATCCGTGTCGTCCAATCCAATTCGGACGACCCTTTTGTTATGGGTGTCGCTCACGCGACACCCCCCAGTATCGTTCCAATTACGTCGGATATTCCCAAATTAGAATCGCAACGAAGTCCTAGAACTCCAAATTCGGAGGCTGCACTCATATCTACGCCTCTGTCGCCAACCATAACTGAACCTGATTCATCAGACCTATCAGTCCACTCGTGATCATACTTAACGGTCAAGTTATCAAATTCAAGTCCTCTTTCAGCAGCCTCAATCAATTGGCGTCCGGCTTCCAACATACCTGGATTTGGTTTGCGTGACCATGCTCCATCCCATGGAGCATAAGGTGAGTACAAAATTAAGTCTAACAAGGCATCTGAATCCTTTTCAAGAAGCATTTTTCTTATTTTTTTGTGGATTTGATGTAAGTTATTTGCATCCCAATGACCCCTTCCGACTGGTGATTGATTAGTGACTACTACAATTCTAAATCCAGCTCTTCTGAGTTGTCCAATACACTGAGCAGCATCAGGAAGTATTACAACTTCATCGGGAGAATTAACATAATTCTCAGAACCTAAATTTATGACACCATCACGGTCTAAATAAGCAATTTTTCCTGACCAACTAATACCACTAGGTAATTGTTCCAATAGCAATTTGTCTGTAAGAGCCGCACCATCACGGTGTGGCTCTAACATGGCAATCACAATCCACGCTTGGCCTTTGATGCTTCCTTAACGATATGATTGATAATCAACTGCATATCTTCTATCCTTTCCATAGACTCAGTAGGTACTATGATGGCGACATCAACTAATCCGACTAATTTTCCTCCAGCACCACCATTGTAATTACCAGTAATAGCGGCTGTTCGGCAACCAGCCAAAATAGCCGCTTTGATACCATTCAAAACATTAGGCGAATTACCGGAACCCGAGTAGGCAATAACAAGATCTCCATTCATAGCGAAAGTAGACAATTGTCCGGCGAATACATTTGCATAATCAGTATCGTTAGCCCAGGCGGTGAAGGAAGAAATATTGTCTGTATGAGCAATTGTACGAATTTTTAGTTCTTTACTCCAATCGCCAGCACTGTGAGAGGGAGTGGCTGCACTACCTCCATTACCAATCATGTGAATACTTCCTCCACGTGTACCAACAGCCTCAACTTCAGCCCACAGAGCCTCGATATCAGTACGTGAAACTTGGCTTAAAGTGCGCTGAAGGTCGCCTATATACGAATCTGTAAATGACTCAAAGTCAAAACTCATCACCTGCACCTCAGGATGAACCGGAGACGGCATCCTATTTACGAGTTAATGGCCCGAGTCGTAATAATGCAGGAGCCCATTAGTGCTGCTATTGCCGCTATTGCGGAGTTAGTTGACATCAGTAGTGAGTCGGTTAGATTGATTATAGGAATTTGCGGCATGATCCTTCTTGCTGTTTCATTTAGAGAAGCTGGGAAACCTAGAGGATCACAAATAGCGGCACCAGGATGGGTTCTCCTTGGTCTATTTGTATACCTTCAATCATCATATTACATCAAGATAGGAGACCCCGTTCTAGTTCTAATGACTGCCGCTGCATTACCGGGAGGAATCATACTGGCAGTATGGGAATTACGGAATCAAACTGAAAATCATTCATTGATTTGGTTTAGAGGAATGGTGGCTTGGTCTGTAATTCCTTACCATATTGTCTATTTGATTCCTTACCTCAATATTGCATTTGTACTTTTCACAGCACATAGTGCAGAATGGATGCTAGAATTTGCTGGTTTGGGATCCTATTCGGTAGGTGAAATGTTTGTCAGCCTAGAAGGTGGCGGAGAGGTACCTCTAGCAGATTGGGAAGGGAATATGTGGTTACTAACTCAACCTCTAGGAGAAAGTGGTTTCTTTGTACCAATGTATCACTCCGATGGTGAAGTTGCCAATATTAGTTTCATTCTAAGTTGTTCAGGCCTACAATCAATGATAATTTTTGTAGGGGCCATTTGTGCATTACGCTCAGTTCCATGGAATCGAAGATTACGAGGTTTAATCATCGCTGTACCTACTATTCATGTATTGAACACATTTAGAAATGCAGGGATTGTTTGGTTGACAGACGCATATCCTAATTGGACAATTAGTGGCATCGGTATGTTTGATTTTGCGCATAGTTATGCTGCAAAAGCCGCCAGCTTATTTGCAATGTTTTTGATGGCAATAGCACTGTTTGATTTGCTACCAGAATTACACAAACATATCGTAAAATTATTACCAATAAATCTAGAAAAAGAAAGTGAAAGTGCTTAGTCATCGATTCCGAAGACGTTCGTACAACTTTCCCTTAAGCGGCATATCATGTTCCCAAGCAAACTCCTTCATTACCCGTAATGCCTCTTTTTCTAATTCGGAGTCTCCGACAAAATCAGTAATGCGGATTACCCCCTCACGAGTATTAGCCTTGAAGGCAGCAATTGGTTCCTCCCTGTGGAATACTAGGTAAGCCGAACCGAAGCCAAATTTCTCCCTTAGAATACTGCCATAATAATGAATTAACGGATCGGAAGGTGGAATAACCAAATCTCTCGAACGAGACAATGAACTGGATTCATCGAGTAAGTCGAGTCGGCCCCAACAAACATCATGCATATCGTCAACAAGGAATCCTTTGATTAGAGTTTCATCTTCTTCAAATTCCCTCATAACGTCACTTATTTCTTCAGCAGAAAAAGGAGTTCCTGCCAATCTCTCAACCTGTTTGAGAGTAATAACAGGATAATCCTTGACTAAATCTCTCAGGTAATCACGTTTAATTTCCCACAAATCTGAGTCACGCATTGGTTCAACTGTCTTGAAGCCCCCACGATAATCCTGAACCAGATGGCCACTTCGCACGAGGGGGGAAATTAATTTCCGGAACTCAGCACGCCGCATAGCGTACCTTTCCATGAAAATAACCGGGTCATGATGCTCTCTGAAGAATTGTAAAATATCCTCATCTTCTTCAGGAGCAGGAACATTTCTGATTGTCAGCAGTTTCTGAAAGTGTTGCATCCGCGCCCAAACTAAATGCCCTCGCAGATTAGTACCTTGATGTAATCGATGAGCCGCAGCCATTGATTTCAAGTCCACACGGAACATTTCACAACGCCCACGGAGAGCAAAATCATCCCTTAATTCATTAATTTGATCAAGTGCCATAGTTTCATTTTCATGACGACTCTTTTGATGTAAGGAATGGTGATGGAAAAGACTACGATTAATCTGTTTCCTTGGCATGGGCTGGACTACTCCACCCCGAATGTACCTCTCTTCATCACCCATCGATGAGAAGCCTAATTCAGAAAGTATCTGCTGAACATTTTCATCGCAATCATGAACAGGTACACCATTGAAAGCATGAATTACTGAGACATCAACAAGTCTATCTCGATAATTTTCAAGTAACTCATTGAAGGTGTCCTTGAACTCATCAAGGTATGAATGAGGGATATTGATATCCTTAATCTCGAGATAATCGTTAACAACGAACATTAAGATTCGACCAATCGGATCTACACCCTTGAATACTGGATGGTACCATCCCTGTTTGAGTATTAATCGGATTTCTTGAATAAATCTCGAGCAGAATGGATCAGATTGGGAAAGAATACGCATTGTGCGATCTTCGGGCATAGGTGAAAGTAAGGCCTCTGCATCTTCGTGGCTGGAATAATAATCTGTAGGATCTGGCTGTAAAGCAACTACTCGAACAATTTTATCTGAATTTTCTAGATTGCGTAATATCTCGGCTAACTCTTCAACCGGGCGGGATACGAAGAATCGAAGAGTATGAAGGCGAACAGGGCCAATTTTCTCAATCAAAAATTGCACTGCCTTATCGAATTTCATTGGTTTGACTCGGTTGTGTATTCTGTGAAATATAGCAAGAGAACGTTTACGATTTGGTAATTCAACATATTTTTTACCAATCAAAAGTTGTCTCTCAAGATTTCCTAAAGCACTTTTCAATGTACGTTGGACATGTTGATGTTCCTTGCCTTTAGGATAACCCTCGAATAATTCTGCTCGACTCATGCCTTCCTTCGGGATTTTCTCTAATAGTGCTTCTTCAAGATCACCAATCCAAGGATCACCTCGAAGACCTAGGACAAGAGGCAATTGATCCGCCATGGTGTAGCCGACTCGGTTGTGTAATAATCTACCATTTATCACATCATTATCATGCTTGATATCTTTCCAGTCTCGGAATCGGTAGTCCTTGACACGATGCAACATTTCATCACGTCTTTGAACAAATAGTAAGTTACGAATTGCATCAGAGGGCTCATCGAATTGCTTGAATGATTTATGTAAAATATGAGTCTGAAGAGTTCGATAATCGACTACCTCAACCTGCCCACCTGTAATTCTATACTCATCAACACGTAGAATGTACTCTCCATCATCTGTTTGGGTAAAGAAACCAATAGAAACTAAGTTCCTCATCTCTAATTCTTGTAATACAGACTCGACCTGCCCTCTAGGGAAAGGTAGTCTGTCAGCTAAATTGTCTAAAGTCTGTGGGCCTTCGGAACCTAACATATCAAGTAATTTCAATCGAAGACAATCCATTGGGTCTTCGAGAGAAGTTTGCTTCCATATTGAGGGAGTTCCTTTGGAAAAACCAACACCCATTTCGTAGGTCAAACCACCTGTGTATAGCGACCTTATGTCATCCATTTCAGCAGCGCCGGATACCGCTAAACAACCAAGAGTGCCGTGGACACCTGCCATTCTTTCGGAAAACCATTTGTCATCAATTTGAGAATGACCAGTATTACGAACCTTGGTTATGGCGCCCATTTCAGCTAACTCATGCACCCAACTACGCAACTGTTCAAATTCAATTGATTTGAGTTTCTCACTATACAATGGATGGGTTAGTTCCTTCTCTAGGCCACCACCCATATCCATCAATCTACGTAGATCATGTGCTGACTTTGGAACTGCAACCTTGTCTTGGTAGTATTTTGCAAGTTTTTCTTTGTCTAAATCAGTTGCCAAAGAACGAGCACCTAAGAGACGACGAAGGATTTCGGGATCTATATCCTTGATGAGATACGCTCGAGTTCTAAGACTCAATAAGTCCTCAAACGAAGACATGAATAATGTCATCCCTAAAGGTGAGGGCATCTTCACCTTACGGTGGACAATCCGAACATTTTCACTATCCATACGCCCTATGAAATCCGCTAATTCATTCATCTCTAGGTCGGAATTCATTATCTCATTCATGGCCTCTCGAATAACTACTGAATCCTCCATTTGACGGTGCGCTCGCAATATCTGTTCGGCACGGTTTTGGAATTGTTTGGGACTAACCTCATCTGCACCTATTCTTCGCGGATTAAGCATACTTCGGCTAGAAACTTCACGGAATCTCTTGGCAAATAATTGTGAATCAAGCATATATCTTTGGAGAACATCCCTACTAGAGTCATCCTTGAATAAATCAGGGATTTTCTTTATTTCAACCTCATGGCTGAGTTTAATCATGAAGCCATTTTCATCAAA
>DUIL01000116.1 GCA_013330385.1 Candidatus Thalassarchaeaceae archaeon | reverse complement strand
AGCAATTGTACCACGATTATTGATTAGGCCACTACCGACAACCGCTACATCGATTCCCCATTCTGCCACCGTTGCGGCATTATGATCCTTAATACCACCATCAATCATCAATTTGGTTTCGCGGCCTCCCGAAGCGATTTGTTTGTCGATTGCTGCACGGAATTCACGAACCTTGCCTTCAACTTCAGGCATGAATGACTGACCGCCTTTACCTGGGACGACTGACATTACCAGAACTAAATCGAGATTGGCTAAGTGTGGTAGGATAGATGAGGTGGGTGTATCTGGATTGAGAACTGCTCCAGCCTGACATCCTGAATCATGTAGAGATTTGATTAGAGAACCCATATCATCTACTGCCTCAACGTGAGCAATTACTAGATTCACACCAGCATCCACATATTGATTCCAAGTCTCTTCGGCATTGGTAATCATCAAATGACAGTCGATGAAAACCTCTGGCCCCAATCTCTCTCTTACGGAACGGATTAGTGCGGGACCGAAAGTAATGGTTCGGTTAACAACCCAATTGCCATCCATCACATCCATGTGCATCCAATTGATACCGGCCTCAACCGCTTCCTCAAGTGTCTCTCCAAGCTTTGTGAAGTCCGCTGTAAGGATACTCGGTGCTACTTCCACAGACTCCCCTCGAGCCTTGCGAACGAACGCCGGTTCTCAACACTTCGGATTCATATTTCCCGAACTGGGGCGTGATAGTGTTCATAGGACTCCGATGAGGGGAAAGAATCCCGGGGCGATTATATGGGCAGAGTGATTGAGGTCAATGACGCAGATTTTGATGCAGTAACACAGAGTGATGAATGGGTACTAGTTGACTTTTGGGCACCCTGGTGTGGGCCTTGTAGGATGATTGCTCCGGCACTAACCCAAATTGCTCAAGAACGAGAGATTACCATCGCCAAACTAAACACAGACGTCAATCCGCTTTCTTCAGGTAAGTTTGGAATTAGAGGTATCCCTGCTTTACTACTTTTCAAAAATGGGCAGTTAGTTGATAGGGTAGCAGGAGCCATGCAAAAGCCTGGATTTGATCAATGGCTCAATCGCCACATGGCGTAATCAAAGACTCTCTCTGAGTTTGTTTGCACGCTCTTCTAATGGAGCACCGACTTCTCTTAGTAAGCGTGAACGAAGGGCTTCGTGTAACCACATACCATCTTCTAATTCAAGCATCAAACCACGTGTAATCAAATCCTCTGGAGGGACGCCGTCATAATCTGCGGCTTCTGCAAGTCGGTCCCAAGGAACAGGCCTATCTGCAACAGCGAGAAGTGCCAATAATTCACGTCGGTCATTCGGCAATACTTCGAGTATTTCTTCATCAAGGAAACGCAACCAATCTTCGTGTAGAGTCTTTCCATATAATTCGAGAAGCTCAACAGCTAGTGGGTGTCCACCAGTGGCTCGATAAATCTCTTCAGCGGGAGCTTCTGATGGCAATTCTATAGATGAAATCCACGCAGATACTTCTTCCAATGAAAGACCAGTTAGACGTAATTCAACGACACGCCCCCGAGTGTGTACATCACGGCGGTCGTAAAATGTGAGATTGGTTCGAGAAACTAACAATAATCGCATTGCGGTTGTCTCAGCAATTTGTAGAAGGGCTCCGAATAGATAGCCACCTTCTGCGCCTATGTTATGGACATCGTCGAGTATCACAAGAATGTCTTTGGTAGTCTCACCTCTGACGCCTTCCTCATCAAGAAGATGGGCAATTAATCGCCTTCTGTATAGATCTATATCGATACTAGCACCTGGTTTCATCGGTAACGATTCAAGCACACCATATGGATCGTCGCCCGACTCATCAGAGTTAATTTCGAGTCTGTGTAAAAGACTGGTTGCAATTCCTAATGTGGAATCCCAGGGTTGACAAGGATAGTACATTACAGAGATTTCAGGATTGGAATTAAGGGCATGATTGAGCCAATAACTCGCTAGTGTAGTCTTCCCACACCCAGCAATCCCCGATACTACAGCCATCGCTGCATTAGATTCGAACCATTCGTCGAGAATTGCTACTTCCGCTTCACGACCATGTACAGTTCGAGTTTCAGGAGGTCTTGTGTGATATGTTGAGTGGGCTCCTGCAAGTAATTTCAGCGAACCCGGTTTTTTCATTTCATCATTCTCAGAACGAATAATTGCACCGAAGCGTATGTCGCCGTAGTTGAGAACTCCTTCGTGCTGAGCGTGCATCAACACCTGAAGCAAGGTCAGTCCAGTTTCGAGTTTTGGTCCAACTTCATCGGCACGAACTTCCAACAGATTACCTCCACGTTCACGAAGTAATACCTTAATTTCTCGAAGTGTATCTATACGCCGCCTTACTTCTTCTCGTCCTTCATCAGTAAGTTGCCAGGTTTTCTGCCGGCGTTCCTCCCCTCGAACAACCCTAGTGTGTTCACTGACCAGCCCACTAGAAGCAAGATCACTCATTGTTCGAGACACATTAGGTGGATGCAAAGCACAAATTTCAGCAATCCCGGGGCGAGTTACTTCTCGACTTACAAGATAATGATCCGCCTGATGATCCTGTTCCCAAAGGTGCAGTAGTATTCTATCTGCAACGGCGATGTTGACCTTACTGGAAGGGAGTGACATCTTCAATCCTCTACCATTACTATGCATTGTGGGTACGGTTCAATCATCATAGGCGGCATGAACAAGTCACCACAATCGCGTTGAACTGTTGAAAGGCTGAGAATACTAGTGGCTCCAAGTCCCAAAGTTACCGATTGCATAGATACCGGGCTTGGAACATAATCCTCGCCAGTTTGAGTAATAATCAGATGAATCCCATCACCGGCTGGAATCAGTACATCCATACCGAAAAATTCCATCTTTGCATTTACGGTCTCACCGGGAGAAAGAACCTCGCCTTCCTTACCACCGGCATGGAATCGCAAATCCATGACTGCATGGCCCAGATGCATTTCCGTGCTGGCCTGAACCATTTCTACGAATAGATGGCCACTTGTTGAGAAAAGTGACATCGTCGCGTCTACATGAAAAGTAGGAGTACCGACAATTCTTGTATCTTCATCGAAGAAAGGACACTCCATACGCAATTCAGAAGTTGATGTGATGGTTTCGCCGCCTCCAATAATTGTACATTCATCCATACCGAATCGTAGCCAATCTTGATCCGCAGGGGGGTAGGTATCCTCAACACGCCAGCCACCCATATTGTCCTGAACTTCGGCAATTAACCTAGGTTGTGGACCCTCTTCCTTGAGATAGAAATCGAACCATTCCAACAAATCATCTGCCCAATCCCAACGTAATGTGAAGGGGAATGCTTCACCGCCTCGTCCAGTACTCAATCCTTGATGGCCACTAAGGCGATCCGGGTAGTCATGGCCCCACTGACCATAGAGCCCCTTGACTTCAAAACCATTTTTCTGTAACTGATGATGTACAGGGAATGCCATATGCGGGTCGACGTTCCAATCTTGTAAGCCATGAATAATGTATACAGAGCCAGCATAATTCTCAATTGCTCTAGTCAGGAAATGCCTTTCCTGCCAATAATCACTACCAGTCCATGCGAGGTTGTCCCCTGAAACATAGGCTGCGGGTCCTGCATAATATCCCTCGACATATCCTTCACAGGCATTCTCAATATCTCCTGCATCACCATCTAAACCAAAACTTCCGTAAACGCCATTGTGCATTATGGCTCCTCTCGCTTCCATACTACCATTACGCCACATCAAATCATGAACACCAATTAGCCCAGACATTGGTACAATTGTTTTGAGGTACTCAGAACCCATGGCTGCAGCCTCCCAAGGAGTTGACCCATCGTATGATTTACCAATTACTCCGACTGCTCCGTTTGAGAATGGGGCGGTTCCCAAATATTCGATTGCAGAATGAATCCCTTCCTGCTCATCAAGTCCCATTAGATCCATGCAATGATTTGAGTTACCTGTTCCAAAGACGCTAACCTGTGCGACTCCAAACCCATGTGGTACGTAGTTCTCAATCAAAAATCGGCCTAATCGGTTAGCTGGAGTAAGTGCATCGACATCACCGTCGTCATAATATGGGCCTATTTCTGCAATTACAGGAACCTTGCATTCATCTGAAAGCTCAATTGTATCATAATCACAACCATCAATCAACGGTAACCAAAGTCCCATGTGAACTTCGGCTCCTCCTGTAACTCCAGCTCCACCATCTGATGTAGTGATAGCTGGAACGCTGACATAGATTGAACGAACCACATCAATTCCATAACTTCCATTTTGAGAAACTCGGCTAAACACATCATCATTCGCATAAGTTAGATGCTCCCTTTCTTCGACAGATGGCAACCAATGTCCTTCATCATCTTTCGAGCCCGACAAAACATCGCTTCCAAAGCACCCTGAAAGCATAGGGGTGAGGAAGAGCATTACGAGCAGAGCACTCGTTGTCGGGCGATACACGCGCTCCGCGCGTGCTGGAACACTCATGAGAGTTCTGTCGTAGAGTATCAACAAAATTGTCTAGAGAAACATGCCTTGTCGCGTAGTTTAGAGTAGATTAATTCATGAGCAATGCCCCTAAGAGAACTTCGATGGATGGGTCTACTCGTCGCCGACTGCTGCGTTTACAGCGGATGGAGGCGACCGAAAAGGAAGTTTACCGTCGCCTGGCTAAATCTCAGAAAGAACCTGTTAACGCCGCTATTCTGAATGGTATCGCTCTAGAAGAAGAACGGCATGAAATGGTCATAGCAGAAATGACTGGAGTTAGCGTTAAACCGTCGATGTTGCGAGTTTGGTTGCAAGTTCTGTTAGCGCGAATTTTGGGGCTTACCTTCTCAGTTAAGATGATGGAGAAAGTTGAATCTTCAATTGCTGCGGAATATCGGGAACTTGGATTACATGACATAGCAGATGAAGAAGAGGAGCATGAAGAAAAATTACTTGGAATGCTAGAAGAAGATGCTTTGCAGTATCTCGGTTCGATAATCCTCGGGTTGTCTGATGCTCTTGTTGAATTAACCGGAGCACTTGCAGGATTGACTTTGGCATTTCAAAACTTGAATTTCGTTGCTCTTGCAGGTCTTGTAACTGGAATCGCTGCTTCATTCAGTATGGCTGCATCCGAATATCTTGCTACTAAGGAAAAGGGAGATGGACGCTCTCCAGTCAAAGCCGCTGGGTTTACGGGAATTTCTTACATTATCACGGTATTACTACTCGTGATGCCATACATGCTTCTCCACGGTGATGACCCAATCCGATTTGGGTTTGAGCCGCACATACAGGCATTGGCTTGCACTCTTGGAATTGGAATTGCAATCGTAGCGGCATTCAATGGCTATGTTTCAGTTGCACAAGATCAATCATTTTCCAAGCGATTTACCGAGATGACTGGAATCTTAGTCATAGTCAGCGTGATTTCATTTGGAATTGGGATTGCTCTGCGCACATGGTTTGGAATAGAACTCTGAGGATTCACAATCGAAGGGTTTGATGAAGGGGGCTGTCTCGGTCACCGTATGGATGCATATGATGAGTTACTTTTCAATCTGAAAGATATTGAGATGGTTGGTCAAATTGGAGGACTTCTTGGTTGGGACCAAGAAGTTCTGATGCCACCCAAGGCTGCCGCAATCAGGGCAGAGCAATTAGCTTGGATTTCAAAGACTGGTCACGAGAAAATCACACACCCGCGAATAGGTGAATTGCTTGAGGAACTTGAGGCTCGCAACGACCTTGATGATATTCAAGCCGCAAATATTCGCCTCGCGCGCGACTCATATGATAAAGCGACTAAATTGCCAACTGAATTTGTCAGTGAATTGGCCAAGCATAGATCAAAGTCTCAATTTTCTTGGATTGAAGCTAGAGCCAAAGATGACTTCTCTATCTTCCGTGATGACCTTGCGAAGATGGTTGATTTCGCTCGACAGAAGGCAGACTACCTCGGCTATGATGAACTACGATATGATGCTCTACTAGATCTATACGAATCGGGATTGACCGTGTCTCG
>DUIL01000149.1 GCA_013330385.1 Candidatus Thalassarchaeaceae archaeon | reverse complement strand
TTGGAAACAACGCCGACTTAGATGATGACGATGACGGATGGGATGATACTATCGAGGAAACCTGTGATACAGATCCACTTAGTGCTACCTCGTCACCTTCTGATACTGACCAAGACGGTACTTGCGATGCTATCGACAGCGTTGACGATGGTTATACAGAAGATAATGGCGGACTACCAGGATTCGGACTCATAGCGGGTGTCGCATCCCTAGCCATGGCAGCAATAGCGATTGGTTCTCGCCCTCGTAGGGCCGATGTCAGAAATCGAACAAACCACTGCTTCAAATTATAATGATGCAAGGCTGACTCAAGAACCCAAGTCACTTATCATGCAGATGACGATGATAGGGGTTTGATGCACCGGAATGCGGACATACACTTTGCCGCCTTGATCTTCATGGTCGGGGCAGGCGGTCTCGCCTCCGTCCTGGAGGTGGGAATAGCTGAACAAACGAAAGCCGAGGAACTTGAGGAGGATGACACCGAAAATCCAGCCCCAACGCCATGGTTTAGCAACCCGAATCCCGAATTTCAAACGATTGCCTCACACGCATAGGTAAAAATTGTCAAATCATATTACCAAGTTATTGATATCCAGAGTATCATTCGGTTTAGACATGGGACGAACCCAAAGGGCGACTTTTCTCGTGCTTGCTATGATGCTGACTTCTGGTTGTTTAGCAGCAGTTGAGGATATTAGTGATGGAATAGATGATACATTTGACATTGTAATTGGAGACTATCCACAGATTGACTTACCTGATAGAATTAGAGGAGATACAGCCACATTGGAGGAATATGATGACTGCGATTCATTACTCGATGATCTCAAAGATTCTCTACAAAATGAAATGTTAGTTCGCCTAGATCAAGAATCCTACTATCACTGGATAGGCGGCGGATGGATGTGGATGGATGATGATATTGCTTTCGCTGAGGACGGCGCTACTGGAACTACTGCAGAAAGTGACGGCGGGAATTCAGCCTCTCGAGAAGGCGAGTACTCAGGAACCAATAATCAGGAAGCGGGTGTCGATGAGGCAGACTTCCTGAAGACAGATGGATATCACATCTACATGTTGAATGGAAATCTTCTGGTAATCATGGGAGTTCCTGAGTTCGGTGAATTGACTCTTGAGTCAAACCTAACTCTACAGGGTTATCCAATGCAGATGATGATTGATGGAGATCGAATAGTCATTGCATCAACGATTAACGCTTGGAGCCTCGATGAAAATGATCCTCTTCGTTCACAATTGATGGAAGAGGTACAATGGGGTGAAGGTGACAATGTCTACACATACTACCGAGTTCAAAGCTTGGTCAAGTATACTGTTGTTGATATCACTGATCGCGCAGATCCTCAAGTAGAGCGTGAGTTGTACATTGAAGGAAACTATCACACTGCAAGGATGGTTGACGGTACTGTTCGTTCGGTAACTCACAACTATGCAAACTTTGACGGTCTAAGATACTGGGTTGACCTTCCATCCGAATATTGGGCCATCGAAGATGAAGGTGATAGAGAAACTGCATGGGAGTACCATCTCACTGAGACTATCACAAATAACATCGCAGTCATCAACGCCCTGACAATGGATGATTTTGCTCCACATATCTATGAGATGACAGATACAGGATTGGTGTCCTATCCTTCTACATCGAATGATTGCTCTGAATTCGCAGCAAGCACAGACAGTGTGGCGCGTGGCTTCACTTCAATTATGACAATTGAAATGCTTTCAGACGACGTGCAGGTAGAAGTTGATCACATCGCATCTTCTTGGGCCCACGTATATGCTTCACAAGATGTACTAATCCTCGCTGAGCCTGCTAATGATTGGTGGTGGTTCTGGCGTAACACAGGATTTGTAGATGCCACTAATATCCACACCTTTGACATCAGTGAAGCCGGCACAACCACGTACGTTGCTTCAGGTCGTGTAGACGGAACCGTTCAGGATCAGTTCTCACTTTCCGAGAGCGAGGGCGTAATCCGAGTCGCCACGACTGAAGATATGTGGGGTCGATGGTGGATGAGTACTGAAAATTGGACTGGACCTACCAACAACGTGTACACATTAGCTGTAGCAGAGTGTATGATTCCAGAGGGATGTGATGATGATTCAGCCGAGTTGCTACAAATCGGTCACATAGGAGACATAGCCGAGGGAGAGCGCATTTGGAGTGCCCGATTCATGGGTGACCGCGCATATCTTGTGACCTTCCAGAACATGGACCCACTATGGGTGATTGATTTGTCCGACCCGACCAATCCAACAATCCTAGGGGAGTTAGAAATCCCTGGAGTATCCACTTACATTCACCCAGTAGATGAAGATACGTTACTAACCATAGGAATTGGTGGTGGTGAGGATGGATTAGGTCTAGATTGGTCAGTGACTCAGATATCTCTGTTTGACGTTAGTGATCCAACCAATCCTACCCTTGCAGATACATTGCCTCTTTCTCCTGCGTACACAGATGAGAACTGTGAAAATGTGCGCAGTTGTGGTTGGTCTTGGTCCTGGTCAGAAGCAACCTACGAGCACAAGGCATTCACTTACTGGGCACCAGACAATTTGCTCGCAGTACCTCTATCTACTCAGAGATACACCTACGATGAAATAATCGAAAATGGAGTCACCTACACTCACTACGGCTACGAGTATGTCTCTATGCTGAAGTTGATTGAGGTTGATTCCGAGAATCTGACTCTATCCCTCCACGGTGATGTAAACCATTCAAACTTCTACAACGAAAACGGTTTGTCTGATTGGTGGTATGGTAGCACAACCAGTATCCGCCGTTCAATCTTCATGGGAGACTATGTCTATGCCTTCTCTGCTCTTGGTGCTACAGTTCATCTAACTGATGACCTAACACCAATTGTTGAACTGGAGATTCCAGGTCAAGAGATCTCAGAAAAATACTACGATGACGAAGTCGAGGTAGCCGACTCTGAAGAATCTGAATCGACATCATCGGGCGATGGAGCAGAACCCGAAGAATCCTGAGAAATTGCTTAGGATTATCTGAACCTTAGAGACCGACCTGTACTTCCTGCAGATGCTACGGCTGTGCCTCTTAGAGGACCATCTCTCTGTCTTTGATGAACAACCTGACCATCAACAATCGTATAGATTGGCCAACCAGTAAGTTCGCATCCTGCAAACGGTGTCCATCCAACTCGAGCCCAAGTGTCTGAGTCTTCGATGACTCGTCTTGTCTCCATGTCAACTAGTACAAGGTCAGCGTCGTAGCCCTCAGTGAGCCTGCCTTTGCCTTCCATTCCGTAGACATTAGCAGGACCTTCACACATCCAACGCGCTACATCTGTAACTGAGCACATGCCTTCTGAAGCATGTGTTAGCATACATGGTAGAGAGGTTTCAACACCTGGCATTCCCGAGTGTGCCTTTGGAAATCCTAGGTTTTTGTTTTCTAGTGTGTGTGGAGCGTGATCAGTGGCGATACAATCAATCGTTCCATCTTTCAGCCGCTTCCACAAAGTGTCACGGTCGTGTGAGTAGCGAATTGGAGGATTCATCTTCAGCCGAGTACCAATGCGCTCGACATCGGTATCATCGAATGTGAGGTGTTGTGGACAAGTCTCAGTGGTAATTAGGTCACCTTTGTTTGAAGCTAACCAATCCGCTTCTATACCACTAGTAAGATGTAGAACGTGTAATCTGTGGTCATGGTCCTTAGCAAGTGCAGAAGCTCTCTGAGTTGCCATTAGTGCACAGGTATCGTCTCTCCATTCGGCATGGGCAGCGATATCGGTCCTATGCTGGAATTCAGGCCAGCGTTCATTCAATCTGTCTTCATCTTCTGCATGAGTTGCAATTATTCCACCAGTATTAGCAAATATATTCTCAAGATGTTTTTGTTGATGAACAAGAAGATCACCCGTACTGCTACCCATAAAGACCTTGATTCCACAAATTCCATCAGTTGGTGAAGGGTTATCGGGAGTCCCTACTGCATCTTGCAAATCACTGACATTGTTCGGTGTTGCTCCGATAAAGAAGCCGTGATGTGTTACTGCATTACGAGTAGCAGAATCAATCTTTGATTGCATTGCCTTCAAGGTAGTAGCAGCAGGGACATTATTTGGCATATCTAAGAAAGAAGTAACTCCTCCTGCCGCGGCAGCACGACTTCCACTACCAATGTCTTCTTTCTCAGGTTGTCCTGGTTCTCTGAAGTGTACTTGTGGGTCAATTGCACCGGGTAATAGGAACAACCCTTCAGCATCAATAATGACTTCACCAGAATCTGCAGAAAGCCCTCCCCCTTCCGCAATTGTGCTAATTGTATTGCCTACAACTCTTAGGTCACCATCGACAATACGACCACCGATTACCATCGATGAATTTTGAATCAACATTCGATGGCTCATGTCCGCTCACTTTCTGCCGGGTAGCAGACTGCTCAAGACTGTTCTGCTTTGAAATTCATAGTGATTCTGTTATCCCGCGCTGTTCAAATAACCGATGCCTCAGGGATGGCCAGCGAGTTTGAGTAGCCAGGTTATCTCGTCGGGCTCATAACCCGGAGACCGGTGGTTCAAATCCACCACTCGCTACCATTATTATCCAATAGACAAAGAATCCTTATCTAAGAATATTCAAACATATTTACTGAAAGGAAAAAACAAAGTGAAAGTGAAATAATAAGTTACTGCTCGCTTATAGACCGCCGATTTCACTTTCAATCTAGTGAAGGGGGTCAATCAGTTCTTCATATACCGAGAGGGAGCCAGATTAGGTGTAGGAAAGGTGAGATAGATGGCCAAGAAGACAGCGAGTGAGAAAATGGAAGAAGACGACGGTTCGATAACGATTGATGTTGATGAGCAACAAGCAACCATAGAGGATTTACCTGGTGTGGGTCCTGCGACTGCAGAGAAATTACGAGAAGCAGGATTCGAAGAATTACTCGCGATTGCTGTAATGAGTCCTACTGAACTAGGTGAACAGGCCGAACTTGGTGAGGCAGTATCGTCAAAGATAATACAAGGAGCAAAAAAGCTAGCAAACATTGGTGGATTCGTTTCAGGGAATACTTTACTCGAGCGACGACGAGAAGTACAGAAACTGACTTCCGGAGCTGCTGCTCTTGACGAATTATTAGGTGGAGGATTCGAAACCCAAGCAATTGTCGAGGTATACGGTGAGTTTGGTAGTGGTAAAACTCAGATAGGCCATCAGTTAGCTGTTAACACATTACTTCCTCTTGAGCAAGGTGGATTTGATGGAGAGGTTTTCTACATAGATACAGAAGATACATTCCGTCCTGAGAGAATCGCTCAAATGGCTGAGGGAGTTGGTTTGGATCCGATCCAGGTTCTTGACAGGATTCATGTTGCTCGTGCTTACAATTCAGCACACCAAATGCTCCTAGTTGATGAGATTAAGAGGGCATCGAAAAATATTGATGTTAAATTGATAATTGTAGATTCTCTCACCAGTCATTTCCGTGCAGAATATGTTGGGAGAGGTCAGTTAGCCCCCCGTCAACAAAAACTCAATCGTCACTTGAAGGAACTAAAGCAATTATCAGATGTTCATAATGCACTAGTTCTTGTTACAAATCAAGTTATGTCCAGACCAGATGCATTGTGGGGAGATCCAACCAAGGCCATTGGAGGACACATTGTTGGTCATGCAAGTACATTCCGCCTCTATTTGAGGAAGTCAAAGGGAGGGCGAAGAATTGCTCGTCTAGTCGACAGCCCTAACCTTCCAGAAGGAGAGGCCGTGTTTACCGTGACTGCCGAGGGTCTCAAAGATTGATTTTTGAGGCCCTTGGGGTCCGAACAACATAGCTGTCAAGAAGTGACGAATTGATTCTTCCATAGAACCAAAGATGCTTCTTCGAAATCATTCTGTGTTAGTTCGTAGGCCCAATGCTGTAATGATTGTCTGATTACTGGGCTAATACTTTCATCATTGAAAACAGTTTCATTAGCGATGATTTTCTTAATTAACATATTTTTAAATCTCCCTTTTGGACCTGTAAAATTTAACCATCGTTTGATTTGCCTATCATCATCAATGCTTCTTCTACCTACGAAGAACCGACAGTACCATTGTACCCAACCATAGGGGTCCTGCTCTCTAATCCAACCTTTTGATTCCCACATTCTTAATGATGTACCACTTGAAACTTTGAATCGATTTAGATTCTTATCATAAATTTCATTGATTAGCAGTTCATTAGGAATTTCATCCCACCATTTACTGAATTCTAGATGCTGATCACTGAATTTCTTATTAGCAACATTGGAATAAATCTCTTTCCAATAAATCCCTCCGAAACTACCTCTAGAAAAAATTTCTTTAGGTGTAAGATTTGGCTTGAATTCGGGGTAATCTGGGAAAATTATTTTTCCATATTTATCCTTAACATTCAGACTAGATCTTTGATTATTTTTCAAAATCACTCATCCCCTGGGCCGCCCGGAATTTCTCGTGCAACTAGAAAGTATAGTATTGAACCAGTTATTACAGCTGCAATACCTTTCCATGCACCAAGCTCATCTACCGGTGGGATAATTGCTGCCTCTTGCATCCAAGAGAGTACTGCAAACATAATCCCAAATGCTGAAATAAACAACCAGAATGAGAGTATTTTTTCTCTATTTAATTGTTTTATTGCCATTATAATTCCTCAAAGAGGTACAGTCTCAAGAGTACTTTCAATTTCTCCTATTAGGTTGCTAACATGTTTTTCACTAAAGGATAGTGAAAGTTCACTTGCCTTGAATAAATCAGCAAGTCCCATAGTATATCCTAGTGAAAGCCCGGACTTGTATTTTGACAAAGCATCAGCCTCATCATTACGATGATATTGCCACATTTGGAGCGCTCCTAGTTGTGCAATTCCATAGTCAACATAGTAAAATGGGACCCCAAATAGATGACCTTGTCGTTGCCATGAAACTTCTCTGTACTCCTCCAAGCCACTATGGTCTAATTCTGCTCCAAATCTTTTTCCGAGGTCCAACCACTTCTGTGCTCTTTCTTCTCGAGAATGATTTGGATTTGCATAAATCCAATGCTGAAAGGCGTCTATTGTTGCACACCAAGGCATGAATGAAATAATACCCTCTAGATGATTTCTTCTTGCTCTATCTGCATCTTCTTTTGAATAGAATTCTTCCCATTGGGAGTGAGTTAGAAGTTCCATGGACATACTAGCAACTTCTGCAAATTCAATCGGGGCATTCCGCTCATGAATTAGATCGAGATGACCGCTGTAGAACGAGTGAAATGCATGTCCAGCCTCATGAATCATTGTCTCTACATTTCCTTGTGTTCCTGCGGCATTCATGAAGATAAATGGCATCCTCCTCTTCTGTAGATAATATTGGTAACCTCCTGGAGCTTTCCCAGGCCGACTATCTAAGTCTAGGCAATCATTCGCATCTAATTTATCAAAGAGAGTACCTAATTCATCCGACATAAGGTGGAATATTCTTGAGCACCCATCGACTAAATTTTGTACATTATTGAATGGTTTGAGAGGTTGTCTTCCTTTCGGGTCAACACCCATATCCCATGGCCGTAGATTATCGAGATTGAGTGCTTCCATGCGTTCCGCATCAGTTTTGTGACGTAGTGGCTGACATACTGATTCAATCGAGTTATGAAATTCTAGACAATCTTCAATTGTGTAATCAAATCGATGCATTGCAGAGAACATAAATTGTTGGAATCCATCAAACCCTGCATTGGTAGCTATTTGATGTCTAATTTGAATCATTTCGTCAAAGATTTCCGATAATTTTTCAGAATCTTGAAATCTTCTTTCTGTAACAGCACGCCAAGCAGCCTCTCTAATAGATCGGTCTGTATTTTCAAGATATATTGCCATCTGAGGAATAGTCTTTTTTTCTCCATCAAATTCAATAATTTGAGCCCCGCAAATTTCATCATATTTTGTATCAAGTTTTGTGACTCTTGTTTGAAGAGGAATATTTTCTTCACGGAAAATTTCAATGTCAGTTTTGAGCCCTTTGATTAGAATATCATAACGCTCTGGTAATTCATCAACAGATGGGTGTTGAACTATTCTTTTGTTTAGAATATCACTATATTCAGACAACTTTGGTTGCACATTCTCAACAAAGCCCATCCATGCTTTCTGAATTTTCTCATCATCAGTGTGGCAAGTCATATTGATGTAAAGTCGGGCTCTAGTTTCTGAGATAATTTCTGAAAGAGCAGAACGGTCATGAATGAATGTCTCTAAACAATTAGAACAAGAAAGTACCCTATCCTTTAGATCATTCATATAGGGTTCAATCTGAATCCAAGAACTGCCATCTAAGTCATCTGGTACGAACCCCATAAAATCCTCTCCTACAGTTATTGGCAGTACCCTATGTCTATCAGTTTGACCCTAGAAGGGTCAACCATTCATATCAGCCATTGCTGCATGATTAAGAAAGGTATTTTCCATGTATTCGGAGGGGATACGTTCGCCTTCGTTTAATGATCCAATTCTAACCAATCCTTCGTTACTAGGCATTGGGCGTTTCACAACCAATGAAGCCTCCAAATGTAGTTGTAATCTTTCGGCTTGTTTGGTATTTTCATTGAAAATATCTCTTGGAATTTCAATATTAGCAAACCCGGTTCCAATTTCAAGCTCGGGAATATGGATAATCCAAGCTTGTTCATCCCCTTTTGTCAATCCTGCGCGTTCAAATGCCGTTCGTATTTGATGAGTTCCCGACAAAATACGCAAGAATTCAGCGTCAGGAGTTCTGGCAGTCATTTTTCCTGAAACTTCCCTCCGTCTCAGTGCATGCCAGACTGTCCACAAGTGAACTTCACTCGCAGCAACATCAAAAGCCATCAGAAACCATCGTTCGTTCGGTCTCCATTCATTGAATTGGTTGACTTTTTCCATTGGGTCGTCTATTGGGTCTTGAAACTTGATACCCCAAGCGGGGAACCATGGTACCCGATGTGATTTCTCCACGTTCGGCGATGGCTTCTGACTGATGAATTATGTCATTCATTATCTTCTTCGAGATACCCTACTTGCTTCTGCCACAATATTACTCACAAGTTTCGGACTCCAACCTCGAAGGTCGGCTAACTTTGAGCTATCTTTTTCAGTTAGAGAAGCAACATCTAGAGCGGTTTCAACACCTAATAGTTTCATCATCTCTCTTGCTCTTGTTCTGCCTACACCACGAATAGTCACTAATCCAAGTAGTTCTGTCTTACATCCGTATCTTACTCGACGATGTAGTTCACTAACAGCATCAACCAAATCTCGATGACCTTCGGGGTCAATATTACGCAGTTCTTCATCTTCGGAGAGAATTTCACGCATTGCGAACAATAGCCATTCAGCGAGATCGACTCTACTTCGTAAGTCACCAGGTTGTACATTCCAGCGATTCTCAA
>DUIL01000094.1 GCA_013330385.1 Candidatus Thalassarchaeaceae archaeon | reverse complement strand
ATTCATCCCTCTAATAATTTGGTTAATAAAAACAAATGATTACCAACAAACAGATCCTCTTCTTGAGTCTCACTTGAGAGAATCAGCAAATGCTTCTTTGACATTTTTCTTCGCTGGAATTGTCCATGCCATTTTATTCTTCTTCGTCATAGGATGTTTTACAATAGCAGTTCATTGGCTTCTCTACCTAATATGGGCAATCAACGCTAACTCAGCACTCAAAGCAGGACAAGGATATCAATATCCCTTCACAATTCATATTCTTTGATTAGCGCATAGCTTCTCTTGCTCGCTGTGCTTGAGCCCAGAGTTCCTTTTCTTCGTCAGTTGAAGGTGTAAATTGAGGAACAGTGACTGGCTTCATAGAATCATCAATTGCTACCATGAAAAAGAATCCAGTACAAATTACCTCTGGATCCCACTCAGAGCGAGACATACGGCAAGTTTTGACTAGAACTCCTACGGTTCTCGGAGAGGTCCAGACAACTCTTGCAATTGTTCGAATAACATCGCCCTGATATGCAGGTCGTTTGAATTTTAAAGAGTCAACTGAGACTGTAACAAAGACGTTGTGTGCAAATTGACTTGCAGCCATTCCAGCTGCAGTGTCCATAATCGACATCAATCGTCCTCCAAACAGTGTATTCATTGCATTAGTGTCTCCAGGAAACACTTCATTCAGTAGTGTAACGGGCTCTGAAGAGCGTGGTTCTGCCATCTTCCTCGATTCTTCCGGTAAGCCCCTCCTCCTTGAATCCAACCTTTCAAAGACACCCTAGAAGCAGTATGCATAACCGTTTGACTGAAGCACTAACACATTCTCGAAGCACCATGCCGGAGGCGGATTTGGTATGGTCGCCGACTATCTTGGATGATCCTGAGGGGGGGCGCATCATACTTTGGCCCCATCTTCCTTGTGTGCGAATGAGTAACGAATTACGAACCCGTGAACATTGGGATGGGGTTGCTTTTATCGCCTCTAGTGACGAATTAGAAATTTGGATTGAAGAAGAAAAACAGGATTTAGAAAGTCCGGGTGTTCATGTTGCTGCGGCAATGGCCTCTGGCACTACCCTAGGTCGTTTATTGGACGACCTGAAAACATTGGATGTAGATGGCCCATCAATTCCTGAACCTGAACCTTTGAGGTTGCTTCATCACGCAAAAAATGCTAGAGGAGGATTGCCTATCTTTGCACTTGAACCTACTACTGAAGATGAGATGTGGATGGAATGGTTGACCTGTGCTGCTGATGCTCAGGTAACCCTGTCTTCTCTTATTGCCGGAATTAGTGTTGGTCGACGTTGGAAAAAACAGAGATCAGCAGCGATTGAAAGAGTCGCACAATCTCGTTATGTTGATGTTGAATTGGGCGCCGCTGCCGCCTCTTCTGCAGCTTGGTGGATGGAGGAATGTCGAGGTTTAGATGAGGCTTTGATTGCTCAGCGTGCGACTAGAATTGTTGCTAGAATGCGCGGCGCACTTGCAGAGTTGCGAGAGGGTAGGGTTGATGACTCAGACTCACGAGGACCGTCTCTGTTGGTTCCAGTCCATCAACCTAGATTGCCCGCACTCGCTGCTGCATTCGAAGGCTGGCCGGATGTTGAATCGATAGTAGCGGTTACCATAAAGGAGTGATTCTGTGATGGAAGAAGAAGGTAGGATAAGAGTGCAGGTGGAGACACATACTTTCCGCTTTATTCCTGGAAAACCGATTAACCACGCAGATGCAGTCAGATTGGCTAAGGGTATAAAGTCAGGCCCTTGGGTGGTAATCAGTCACAAAGAACCCAGAGCAACTTTTGTGATTGAAGAGTCAGGTAGTGTACTAATTCACGGAATTTCTCGGCTTGAAGTGGCTCGTTTAGTAATGCAAGAATTGTTACTTAGCCTTGGAATGTCTGAAGACGGCTTGAGAGTAGAAAGTGGAGATATGTTGGTAAGTTTTTCTCTAGGTAGAGCGGTCTTGCTTGAATTAGCAGCCTCACGATTTGCAGATATCAACAAGGATGCTCGTGTTGGCTGTATCAGAATCGATGCCAAACGCCACAAAGCTGAACTTCTAATCTTCAATAATGGCCATGGTGTTGTAATTGGTCAAAATTCTAAGAGAGTTGCTGAAATGGCAGTCAGACATTGGGCCTCACTATTGGATGAGGAAGGCGCATTGGCATGAGCGAATATATCGTCGACGGGCGCTGGACTGGCCCCGTCGTCGACCAACATATCCATCTAGATCGTACAAACCGATATCTCAGTGCAATAGATGAGTTTGTACGAGTTGGTGGTACTGGAATTATACTAGTTCACAAACCAGATTTCGGAAATCTCCCTACCAACTTAGCAGCTTATCGAGAGGTTTATTCTGAAACTATTTCTATGGCGCAAGAAGTACGTGATAAATTCAGTATAGACACAGGGATTGTGCTTGGACCTCACCCTGTGGCTTGGGAACATCAGATTGATTCTCTAGGACTTAAGGAATCTACAGAACTACATATTGGTGCAGCGAATTTAGCCCTTGATTTCATTGAAAATGGTGAGGCACAATGCCTTGGTGAAGTGGGTCGACCTCATTATCCAATTAGTCAAGATAGGTGGTCTGCTGCGAATCAAATGTTAGAGGAAATTATGCAATCTGCAGCGGCTTCACAAACTTCTATTCAGTTACATGTTGAAGATAATGGTGCTCAGACCTATTCTGAATTATCTCAGATGGCTGTAAATGCAGGTTTACCCCTTTCTAAAACGATTCGACATTACGCACCAGCAGATGTTTCAACCGACTTCACCCATGGTCTTTCCTGCACTGTGAGTGTGGGTAAAGATAGTGTTGCTAAATTATTACAGACATATACGAAAACTGATGCAATGTGGGGTATGGAAACCGACTTCTTAGATGACCCTAGAAGACCTGGAGCGGTTCTTGGACCGAAGACTATTCCAAAGAGAACAAATGAGTTATGTCAATCGATTCTGAATGAAAATGACGAATCAGTAGTTGAAGAATTACTCCTCAATATTCATTCTAATTGGCCCCGTGAACTCTATGGTATTGACTTCTAATTTTGTTCTATAGATTCTGGACGTAAATTTGGAGTGAAGGTCAATACAGCTCCACTAATGAATAGGGCCAAACAGGCAATAAAAATCTGCCAATCCACACCGGGTAGTGGATGTCCAATAGCCTCGAAGGACATTCTCCACAATGGTCCATTGATTGGAACGAATAAGAACATCATTCCAATTCCAAGCCACTGACGAACCAACATAAGACTGCGAAGAGGGTTGAGTTTTTCAATTCGCAAGGCATTTGCGTAGTATTTTGAGAACCGAATTGGTCAAAGAGTAGTCCCATGTGGGCTGGCTGCGCGTCCGTGGTGTAGGGGTAGCACAAGAGGTTTCCAACCTCTTTGCCCGGGTTCAAATCCCGGCGGGCGCACCAGACTAAACAATTCCCCATTACATAGTGTTGTAATTGGTACTAAGCATTCAAAGGCAGTTCCATAGACCGAGAGATGATGACAAGGGCGATGGCAGTCGGAGTGGCTAAAGATTCCTCTGATCTTGAGGATGAATCTCAAATCCTCGGGCGTAAGATTTGGCGTATTTTTCCCTATGTTAAGCGGTATTGGGTAAGAGCTCTCGGTGGAATTGTAGCCAACGTTGCAGCTAGAGCCTTCGATTTGATACCATTCATTGCAATAGGGTTGGCTACTGATTATTACAATCCAGATACTGCTGATTTCACTAATTCTTCGATAGAAAAACTGGTCACGTCAGACCTCATTCCGTCATTAGGGCCAATTAATTCAGTAGAGCTTAGTTTTGGTTTATTGATTCTCATTTCATTTGCGGCCCTAGCAATATTTCAGGGATTCAGTAATCAATTATGGCAATCCACAGCATATCTCGCTCAACACGATATCAGGATGGATGCAACCCACTCTCTAATGGCAATGGAGGCCTCATATTTTGAAACTAGACAAAGTGGAAATCTAATGTCAGTTCTTTCAGCCGATGTTGCACAATTAGAAGATATCATTTCTGATTCAAGCACCAGTATCATTAGAATAATTACCACTTTCATAGTTGCTCTCTTGATTATGTTGTCAATGTCCCCAACTTTATCATTAATTTTGTTTGCACCCCTAGTTCTAATTGTTCCAATGGTTATTTGGTTTTCAACTAGGGTTCAGCGGAAATATAGGAAACAGAGGGAAAGTACTGGTGGAATTGTAGCAATTCTTGAGAACGTACTCTCAGGTATTACAGTAGTCCAAGCCTACAATGCTACTGACTTTGAGGGCTCACGAATCGAGGGTCAGAGTGGTGATTATAGAGATCAGGCAATTCAGGCGGCTTTCCTAAGAAACCGATTCATACCTGGGATTTATGTGGTTGCAGGAATTTCCTTTGGTCTTCTAGTATCAGCTGGTGGATGGGTACTGAGTACTGGTGAAATAACAGTAGGGCAATTCGTAACTTTCCTTCTCATCTCGACAAGGATGACCATGCCTATGTTCATTCTAGGAATGTTGCTTAATCAATTACAACGAGGTGAGGCTGCATCGAAGCGTGTCTTTGCCCTGATTGATTTAGAGCCATCTATATTTGACAAGGAAGACGCTATTCCACTAAACGACCCCATAACCTCGATTACTTTTGATAATGTGTCTTTTGCGTATCCTTCGTCAGAAGTTAATGTATTGAATGAAATTTCATTCTCAGCCTCAGCGGGTGAGTTCCTAGGTGTCATGGGACATACTGGTGCAGGAAAGAGTACAATTCTCAAATTAATTGAAAGGTTTTACGAACCACAAAATGGTGATATTACAATAAATGGAATCAACATCAATGACCTTCAAATCGAGTCAGTTAGGGCGAGAATTGGTTTTGTTTCTCAAGACCCATTCCTTTTCTTCGGAACAATTAGAGACAATGTTGCTTATGCCAGAGATTCATCGAACGAGCAGATTCACAATGCACTTGAAGCAGCTGGGGCATGGGAGTTTGTTTCTCAGATGTCTGATGGAATGGATACAATGGTTGGAGATAGAGGTGTCATGCTATCTGGTGGTCAGAGAGCCAGAATTAGCCTTGCTCGAGCCCTTCTAAACGATCCCGATTTACTAATTCTCGATGAGGCTAGTGCGGCTCTTGATGCAGAGACTGAAAAGCGAATCCAGAAATCTTTGTTTGGAAATTCAAATGGCAGCAATAAAAGAATCACAATTGCGGTAGCTCACCGACTCGCTACAATTCGCAATGCCGATGAAATAATTTCAATGGTTGACGGTGCTATAGTAGAACGTGGTAAGCATGAAGAATTAGTCGAAAATGAGAATGTTTATGCATCTCAGTGGGCCATTCAAACTGGTGAATTAGAGGATTGAGTATGGAAATTGAGTGGGTACAGGTCACCAAGGGCCGTACTGAACTCGGCAGTCAAAATCGCTCAATTCTCTTTGGCGGAATCGGTCCTAGACATATGGTTGCAATTGATTATAACTTTCAGATTAGTCGAAATCCGATTTCAAAGGAAGATGCAGAATCTTTACTTATATCAGAAGAAATAGAATTAGCATCAGAGTCTGAATGGCATTTAGCTTTCGACAATGGATTAATTGAGGGGTCTGATGAGATTGAACTTCTAGCAGATCGTTCGCGGGGAGATTATTGGGGTAAATATGTCGATGGACGATCAATGCTCGCTGATGATTGGGTAATGATGATTAGCAAGAAATGGAATTCAGGTTCCGCAATTACTCATCTAATACCTAGCGGAGCAATAGAGCCAGATTTTGTCAGACTTGTTAGACGAGAGCCACAATCATTTTCTGAATCTCAGCGATTGCCTTTGACACGCGATAATACCAAAATTATTCGCGAAGAGGTTGTGATTGCTATAGTTCTGGGAATCATTCCTTCATTTCTCTGGGCGCACTTCAATGCAACCCCTGGATATATCGAGACTGGATGGCCGGGATTAGTCCTAGGTGGTGCTGTACTCGGTCTATTGACTGGGTTATTCTGGCGTCCAAAAACAACTTCCTATCGTATTGGTCGAAATTGTGGAAAGGTCAAAGCAAACAAATAATCATTTTATTCGATATTTTCTTTCTTTCAAATCGTTCTGATATGAGTTTCCAATTTCATTTCCATGCTCTTGCATCCATTCGGAGAAACTCAGAACCCCAAGAGGTTCGACTTCAGATGCCATCAGTCCTTGCATCAATCCTCTAATTTCGGCACGTGTGATTACTCTGTCTTGCAGGAAAACACCAACCACACAACCGAATAGCCAGCCTACAATTGGTGGCATTGGGATAATCAAACGACGAAGACCCATTGATTTGACCATAAGTCGAATGAATTCCTTGTATCGATAGACTTCTTTTCCAGTTACATCTATTGTCACATTGTCTCGTAATTCGCCTTGCTCGACTGCTATTCTTGCAACATCTTTGACATGAACCGGTTGGATGAGATAGTTTCCCATTCCGAATACTCCGAATACCGGAAACTTTCGAATCATCCAAGCTATGTTATTGATCAAGACATTCCTACCTCCACCGAAAAGAACTGTAGGGCGTAAAATAGCGAATGAGTGATTTGATTGATGAAGCATTTCTTCGACTTTCATTTTCCCTTGAAAGTATGTCCAATTTGGAGCCTTGTCTGGGTGAGCCACCGACATATGTACAATTCTTTCAACTCCTGCTTCTTCGGCCGCAGCCAGCAAGCGCTTCGTATTTTCAACAGCTAGACCGTGTTCAAAATTACGTTGAGAATCATTGTATCTTACCCAATATGTGTTGTAGAGTACTTCAGCACCTTTGAGAGATTCAACTAGGGCTTGATGGTTATCAAAATCGATTGGATGAACCTCAACTTTTCCTTCAAAGGGGTCATCTCTACCTATGGCATTAGTCAATGTTCGAACTTTGAAACCCTTCTCTAAGAGGTGATGAGCAATCCATCTTCCAGTGTAGCCGAAGGCACCTGTAACAACATGCAGTGCCTCAGTCACATTACTGCTGAGAACCAATCATTGATGAGATTAACGAAGTTCAGTTGAACTCAGCGAGATCTCCAACCGATTCATACAACGATGGCCCACTACTAAGGTAATACATTGAACCACGCCGACTTCGTGAGTCTTCAGGAGTGGCGTTCCAATTAGAAGCACAATCACCAGTGCACCCATCAGCGAAGGCAATGTAGACGCGACCATCACGGTCGATATGCAGGTCATTGAAATCCAATAGATTACGGTTTGAGCCACCAATGTCGCGGCAATCACCACTGTTCAAGCAAATTGCTCCAATCTGTACTGGGTCAGGAGAGATTCGAACTGTGTGGAATACTGGTTCATCATCAAGAGCGTTAAGGCTGAAGGTGACATAGAGGTAGTAACTGACATTTCCATGGGCATAGTGGGCATTTCCATTCCATGGGTTTCCATCGATATCTGTCTGATTCAATTCACTTGCATTTTCACTTCCAAGGTATGTAATTGCAATTCGTCCAGGATCTCCTGCATCTATGTGTGGGAATACTGATGAAATTATTTCAACAGGACTGACTCGAATGCTGTTTTCTTCCCAAGTATTCCCTGAGTCTGTACTGCGCGACATGTATACTCCTTGATCAGCTCCAGTCCAAATGTGATAGGCATTTGATTCACTATCAGTTCCAACTTCGGAATTCTTGCGCGGATATGGTGTTCCTGTATCAAGACCCATTGTTCTCTCAGACCAAGTTACACCATTGTCTTTTGAGAAAATAATAGTTGGAGTTTCAACTCTAGGTGGGACATAGACAGTGCCATCGGGAGATGTTGAAATCGCTCCATGGAGTCCTCCATTAGTGGTTGCAAGTCCGTAGATTTGTCCTCCAACTTCAAAGGTCGCGCCTCCATCGAAACTCGTGTAACAAAATATTCCAGCGATTTTATTGTAGCAGAAGTAAACGGCTGTATCGTATACGGGACTAATCTGTCCAGGGATCCCATATCCTTCATCAGTCCAAGGACCTGATGCTAGTTTTATGTGATCATTTAATGGAACAGGTCCTGAATCATGAGGGTTACCTAACCAACTGCCTCCATCATCGTCACTCCAAGCAATCCACGTAGTTAGTAGAGTCACCATTTGGACATTGAAAACACGGTCAGTTATTGGGTCGACCCAACCGTAGGGGTCACTAGTCGAAGGCTGAGATGCGTAATCAGCTACATCTTCCCATGATTCTCCATGATCGCATGAACGCATCACTTTCTCGAATGCGATGAAAAATATACATCCACTGGAAGTAATTCCTATGCTGGGTTCGGCTCCATCTTCACCTACATCACTGAATGTGAACTCTAATGGCAGAGGAATACCTTCGATAGGCAATCCATCAGGTCCGGTAACGAACCATCCCTCAGGAGGACCGGGTTCTTCAGGTTCAACTTCAGGCCCATCATTGGAAAAACAACCTGAAACCATGACTGAAATCATCAGGACTCCGACAAGCAATGCCCTGGCTTTCATATTGCTCCGTCCAGACAGGTTACACAATTACCTTACTAATGGATGATATTCACAAAATATCATTCTTACATTCAATAGTGTAATTTCAGTTGCCCCAATAGGCCTCTCTGATTTCCTGATTTGCTTCCATGCATGCGACCACGTCTGCTGGACGATTGGACATAGATTCTGCTCCAGAAAGATGATTGAAAATAGGCTCCACATTCGACATATTCACAACCCCCCATCCAACTTGACTGCAAGGCGCCACTGGTGAAATCGGCATGGTCCCTGAAGTGGGGTCCCAAGTCGAGAAACTAGGATACCAAGCCGATAGATTCAACGCATCACGTAGTAAACTGTTTGATACTGAAAGGTTAGTCCCATTGACAAGCAACCCATTTCGTTCATCACTAGCACCTGAACCACTGTCATCATCAATGTCTCTAAGTTGAGTCAACACCAAACTGAGGATTCCAGCAGTCCGTGGTGTGGCAAATGAGGTTCCTGAAGTCTGATGATAGCCATCGGTATCGTCGTGGTTTGGTAATACTTGGGTCCAATCTGCTGCAATGTCAGGGTATGATCCACTCATTGTTTCCTTCTGGTCATCATCTTCCTCAGCATATCCAGAGATGCCAATCGACCAAGGTGGTCCTGCAGTCGAATCTTGAATCGCAGGAGAAGGGGTATTGTCGGCGGCTCCGGTGTGGATCTTGTGTTTCTCAACGACTGCAACTCTTGTAGCATCCTCTATTCCAGGTACTGGAATACTCCCAATTGGTCCGAATGATGTTGTGATTACATCCACAAGTGGTTGGTTAGCCGCCGCCAGTACGGCAGCATCACTGAACCCCTCAACAAAGAAAATAATCGCATCAGGATTTGCATCAAGAACTGCCCCCGTAACTGCAGTTCCATGTCCATCAGAGGGGTCGTCCAAAATTGGGATATCTGTTTCATCATCAGGAGTAGTGCCAATTATTCTGGTTCCTGGGAAGTACACAATATCGCTTGAAGTGATAGTATCCCAACAGGACTCAATGTCAGCCTCATAGCGTTCTTGCCATTCTCCAATTTGAGTCAGATTACACCACATAGTGACTCCCAGTCCTTCAAGTAACCAATCAGGTAGAGTCTCATTCAAAGCAAATCTATCATGATACACGTTGATTCCTGTATCAATAGGGGCAACGACACTATATGCGCCAAAAACGGGTTCGACCTCCGGTTCCTCTGATTCTATTTTTTCACTGCCGAAGCAACCCGAAAAAACAACTGAAATCATCAGTATTCCAGCTAGTAATGCCTTGCCTTGCATATTATTCCGTCCCAATAAGTCACACAATTACCTTACTAATGGATGATATTCCCAAAATATCATTCTCGATTCCTATCATCAATCTGCAAACCTGAGTTTCCAGTTAGTATTCTCCACTTCCCCTGTATTACTCCCATTCCATAATTCCAGTGTAATGTGAATGTGACAATAGATGATAGAAAAATCGTCAGGGAGGTCTTGCTGGGAGAGTTCCCTTTAGCCGAACCATACCATGCAAGAAGATTGTACAGTAACATCAGTGGAGGAAGTGTATGCACCCCAGCCCGGGGCCATCCCATTTCAGGAAAATTCCAGAATTCAGGCCAGATCATTCCTCCATTTGCCAATCCCCAGAAGAAGAAGGCAAACGCTGCCATTACTAGTGGTGGGAATGTTGCAACCATTGAATGTGTGAAAGTATGTAATTCAGCATACTGATGACTTGCAAGAGTTCGAACAAGTCCATAATTTCGGATTTGCTTTTTGACGCGTGAAAGATTCCGCCTTCTATGCCACATAACAGCGGTTTTATCAGTCCAAAGTTTGTAACCAGCAGTACTTATTCGATGGTCGAGCATTACATCTTCAGCTCCTATTGCACCTTCATCAAATCCACCAACTTCTTCTAGCACTTCTCGACGATATCCAGAGTTTACTCCAGGTAACTGAGTAACCTCTTCGAGGTCAGCAGTTCCTAGTTTTCCATAATTTGTTCCGGCGGTAAAAATAGTGCTACAGAAGGCTACATCTATGATTCTCTGCCAAAGTGTTGATTCTTCTATAGGTGCAAAATTTGGTCCACCTACACCTGCAACCTCTTCTTTCTCAAACCACCGGACCAGTTTTTCAACCCAATCTTCTGGTACAATTACATCATCATCCGTGAATAACACAATTTCAGATTCAGTTTCTCGTAAAGCCACATTACAGGCATCAGCACGCGTGCGCGATCCTCCATCATCGATGAATCGTACTCCCGATTTCTGTGCAACATCTCTTGCAGGATCTTCATTCGGGCCTACAACGACGATTTCTAGTGGTCCTCGATAGTTTTGTTGGGACAATCCTTGCAGTACAATTCCTAATTCCTCAGCGTTTCTAACGCTGGGGATGATGACGCACACTGAAGGACCGCTCACGGCTCTCGCTGGACCCTTCTGTAATCAAGACCACGCATCATGGGTCACGGGTCATTACTAACTCTAGGGGCTAAGAAGTATGTCCAAGATGCTCCACCTTCGTTACTATTCCAAGTAAGACGGAGTGGAAATCTATCTGCAATCTCAACAGTTACTGCTTCGGTTAATCCACCTGCTAACTTGCGAGTTAGCGGGTCTAAAAACTGCAATGAATATGAAGACTGGACTGGCTTTGGAACAACTAATTCAGACATCTCGCCAGCATCAAATCGAACATTTACTCCCTCTCCTGCCTCAACAGTGACAGAAACAGTCATCTGATTCTTGTCCAAACTTAAATCAACAATCTCGCCGACAAATTTTGCAGCTCTCAATGCTCTTGATAGTCTCTCAGCACTCAAAGAGGCCTTACCCCCCTCTTCTTCAAAATTCAAATCTGGTTGTTTTGTATCATTGAATGAACCAGTATCAAGTCCGCGTAGAATTCTGTGTACTTCACCAACACGGACATTGATTGCCCCTGTAGCACCATCATAATCCAATTCAACTAAATCGTTAGGGCCGGCGAGTGTTAGAAGATCACGAAGTTTTCCTAGTTCAAGCGCAATCTCTACTGGCTCAACCTCATAAGTTTCGAAACACTCATCGGCTACAGTCATAGAAAGCAAAGCCACATGTGACCCATCAACTACAGTCGTACTGAGTCCATTTTCACCCCAACTTAACTTTGCTTCTTCCGTTAATACAGAAAGAAGATCTACAATTTCTCGCATCAGTTGCTGTTTGGCAGTAACCCTGAGCATACCATCACCTACTTGCACTTCCTCAGACGGGTAGTTCTTCATACTATCCAATCAGTATGCAGAATAAAACAACTCTCAACGACCCACTGTGTGTGTCGAAATAATATTCAGATTACTGGTATTCCCTGAACTTCTTTCCGCAGTTCTTACAAGTGCATATTTTTGTCTCCGGCTCGTCAGAACTTCTGGTTTGCATCAGAACCACAAAAATCTCGTTGAGGTCACATTCAGGACATCGAATGTCACCAACGCGTAGGGTGCCCCGGGCTACCTCCTCCTCAACGACCTCAGTCAGGTGCTTGAGGTCAGCAACTTCTGATTTTGCTGCAACTTTTGATAAATCAATAGTTTCACCAGTCGTTGGATCGACCCATTCCGCCCCTTTTCCATCTGCACCAGAGACAGGTCCCTCATACTTACATGTGTAGTTAGAACATCGAATGTTTTCACCTGGCCCCATAAGACCTAAAGTCCCACATTCTGGACAGAACACCCTCTCGCCTCCTATTACTGTGTACTCACAGACTTTGTAGCGGTCATCGGGTATGTACTTCAACTATTCTGAATGGAGGGATAAGTCTGATTCAAGCCATAATTGCTGCCGTTAAGCGCCATCCTACCCATGCAAGCCCAATGCTTCCAACAACGGTAATCAGTGCCATTGTGATAGAATTTGAGGGATTGTCATCACCAATTCGGATGGCATCCACTGCAAATGTTGACATTGTCGTGAAGGCGCCTAATACTCCAGTACCTAGTAACAAAACGGTCTCTTCACTCAATACTGAACCTGCTGCAATTGCACCAAACATTGCACCTAGAAGGAAGGAACCTACAAGGTTTGCAGCCATTGTTCCCCATGGCATTGTATCAGAAGGAATCCACTGTTGTAGCAGGTATCTGGCAACTGCACCAATGGCTCCACCTGCTGCGACGAAGGCAATCAGCCTCAAGTCCATGCAATAAGCCCGTGTTAGTAGTTTATTGATGCCTTCGGATGGCATAGGCATCATGCGCGGGATTGAAGCCGGATGTTGATTCCGAGGGTATTGTGAAGTTGCACTATGATTGGCGCATGGCACGTGTCATCGATGATGATGGAGTAGTCATCGATGAGGTCATTTGGACCTCTAAGCGCTCTGCTGGCGCCGTAGCCGATCGCTTATTCGATTTACAGCGTGGAAGATTAAGTCCAGAAGCGAGAGTTCTGGCAGAACGCTTCCCCGAAGCACTCGTTGATGCAATGGGTGCATTGTCCGATTCAAACTGGCTCCCTCTCAACGATGAAGAGGTCAAGATATTCGAGGCAGCAGCACCTATACTTGCCAAAAGAGGCGTCGCAGATGCGGCGGGCGATGTTGACCGCCGTCTCGATATGCTTGTTTCCTCTGCAGCAGAATTACGTTCGTCGTGGACTACAAATGAGTCACGTTGCGTAGAGTGGGTTGGTCTCTTTCTTTCAGAGGTCGACCTTGATGCTCAACGAAATGAAATCCCAACAGCAATAGCTGAAGCAGACTCAATTGAATCGGCTGCTTCTTCACTTAGAGTAACCCCTCCAGTTCATTCCCCATCAGATGTGGAATGGCAGGCAATTAGAGAACACGCCAAAGGGGTGGTAGAGCTTACTGAGAGATTGAGTTCCCACGAAGATGCGATTCGTGATATTGCACAACAGCACGTCCCTTCACTTTCGGCATTGATAGGCCCTCTTGGAGCTGCACGCCTCGTTACTTTAGCCGGAGGTCGTGAGCGTTTAGCCAGAATGCCATCAGGTTCTCTACAGGTCCTCGGTGCTCATGCTGCGATGGCTGCACATCGCCGCGGTGCTCCCCCTCCCAAACATGGAGCAATTCTATTCAGTATGCCACAAATTTCCAAGTCACCACGTTGGGTTCGAGGTAAAATTGCCCGGTTCCTTGCTGGCAAGGCTTCGATTGCTGTTCGTTGTGATCATTTCGGAGGCGAAGCATGGGGTGAAGAGAAAGTATCTGCGATTCATCGAGAAACTGAAGCAATCAAGGCGAAGTTCCCCAAGCCTCCTAAGCGTAGGTGAAATCCATGGCTAAACCGATTCAACTTAGTTGGGGAGTACGTCGAGAGGGGCGTAATCTCTGGACTAGGAATGCTGTCAAAGGTGTCTCAGTTAGAGGCGAGAGACGGAAGAGAGATGGTCGCAATGAATGGAGGCGCTGGGACCCCACTCGCTCAAAGGTCGCTGCAAGTCTTCTAAAAACTAAGAATAAGTCAAGTGATATGTTACCCGAATCGGGCTCCACTTGTCTTTATCTCGGTGCTTCAACAGGGGGTACTGTTAGCCATATTCATGACCACGTTTGTGGGGCAGGAAATCATCATGGAGGGCATATTGTTGCAGTTGATATTTCACCAAGAATGATGAGAGATTTAGTCAAACTTTCAGAGAAAAGACCGGGGCTTACTCCAGTTTTAGCAGATGCACGAAAACCAATGGCAATCGCTCCTTACATGAGGGAAAAGGCGACTTGGTTACATCAAGATTTGAGCATCGGAGATCAAGCTGAGACCTTTGTGAAGATGACTGGAGCATTTCTCGCGCAAGAGGGGGTTGCTCTTCTCTCACTCAAAGCTGCTAGTGAGCGATGGATGGAAGGCGGAGATGATGCCCGCTTCGAACACTCGAAACGAATTATTGAGGAATGTGAGCATCTAGAACTAATCGAGACTATTGATATCTCAGTTTTTGAGGAACAACATGTAGTATTCTTTTGCATAAAGAAATAAATCAGACACCGATTAACATGCATTCTATGCAAGCGCGCCTATTCCACCCAAAAATAGGAAGAAGACCAAATACAAACCAAGCCCAAGTAGTGCCAATATTAGACTAATGATATTAATCACATTTGAAGCATTAATCATACCTCTATCCGGATGTAATGTACCCACAATCTTTTTCTTATCCGAACTTACTAAAATCATAGCAGGAATCGTAAAGCAAAGGCTAGGTCCACAACATAAAGTGGCCGCTCCTCCTAAGAAAGTCACAAGTCCTAGTATGGCAAGAACTAGTCCTGCAACTGCATTTGTTGATTCTATTTGGCCACCCACTACCTGAGGTCCTGCATTGACGTGAATCGTTGTAGGTGTCCCAGAAATTTGAGGTCCAGCCTCACTCTCTTCCATAATCTCTCGTTATATTCTAAGATATTGAATCCTTCGCCATCCTATTCTGACGGATAATATCATCATCTCTTGCTTTTTGCCTCAATACATGCCTGAGATGCCAGAGGTTGAAACAGTTCGTCGAGGGCTGATACCCCACCTCATCGGGCGCCGAATCTCGTTCGTTGACCTACGCCGCCCTGACCTTCGATTTCCATTTCCTGATGACTTTGAAGAAGGTCTAATGGATTCTACCGTTGAAACAATTGGTCGCCGCTCAAAGTACCTACTTTTTCGATTAGATAACCAAATGACATGGCTTTCTCATCTTGGAATGACTGGGGTTTGGACCATTAATGCCGATGGAGAAGGAAAACATGATCATGTCCACATTGAATTTGACGATGGCCAATTGACAGCTACCTACACTGACCATCGTCGTTTTGGATTCATGGATTTGTTTGCGACAGATATTGAGAATCATCACAAACTATTGGCAGACCTTGGACCTGAACCTCTATCAGATTTTTTTACTCCTGAGGCATTAAAGAAAGGTCTTCACAATCGTCGTAGTCCAATCAAAACCGCTTTACTCGATCAAAGAATAATTTCAGGTCTTGGCAACATCTATGTTAGTGAAATTCTACATCGCTCAGGAATTTCTCCACTTCGCAGTGCAGCAGATGTGGCAGGTAAATCTACTAGGATAAACAGTAAGATTGAGTTGATGTTTGAACAAACTAATGAGGTGATAGCTGAAGCCATAGATGCGGGAGGTTCGACAATTTCTGATTTTCGTGGTGTGTCTGGAAAGGAAGACTTAGGCTACTTCCCACATCAATTCACTGTCTTCAATCGCGAGTCCGAATCCTGTAATCGAGAAGGTTGTAATGGAACCGTTCGACGTATTGTGCAGTCTGGGCGTTCGACATTTTATTGTCCCAAATGTCAGCGTTAATTGGGTCTGAAATTGAATAGTTGATATACTCTCAAGACTATGTCATATTTGCCAACGGGCATTGATTCAAAATTGGGTGTATCCCATATTCTCATTCATCCCGAATGAGATTCAAATTGCTCATACTTACCAATGAGGGAGAAAAATGGTTAACGAAACAAAATCGAATAAAATATGGAGCCTTACACTAGTCAGAGATTACAAATCGGATATTTCGGACGATATAGGAACCGCGATGTTCGCCTATGGTCGAACTGCCGATGAAGTAGATGACGAATGCCGAAACAGTCTTCGAATACCTAATGGATTGACTCATCTACTGAATACTTCACATCTAATAAATGAGGCATTAGAGACAGGTTTCTGTGTCGAAATAAGTCGCAACCCGCAGAATTCCGATGATTGGGTGCAATTCACCGCTACTGTTCATGTGCAGCGAAAGGAATCACCCTTCCCTTTCACTAGAACCAGAGTTCTATATGTTGCCCAGTTTCCCGATGCGACTTTTGAGATGGTCGATCTTTCCGGCCCTTGTTCCGAGCAAAAGATGCCTCAAAAATTATGGTTGCGTGCAGTCGAATTATCTTATAGACAACTTGCTTGGGTATTAAATCAAAACTTCTTTTCTTCCGAGAAACATGAACAAAAGACATTAGACGAATGGTTCAACTTTGGCGATGCAGATGCATCGGTGTGTCAGTTTACAAGGCCTAAATCATTGATATTACCTGGGCCCGTTGACAAGGTTCAACCCTTTTTCGAATCACAACTATGAATCTGTTTTAAGAAGAGCAACCATTTCGATTTATTATGGCCTTAGAATGCAACATCGATGCACGAGGAAAGGCCTATCGCCTTAGGCTCGGATTCAAACTGGTGATTTTCGGTTTATTGCTGGCGGCAGCATTCTTCCTTGCTGGAGTTGAATTAGGATTACTTTGGCTAGGTCCAGGTGGAATAATAGCAGGGGGAGCATTTGCTATTTTCGAAGGCAGAGCTGGTTGGTGCATCGCTAGAGCAATGGGCTTCCGTACACCTATTTGATTTCCATAATAGTGTCAAACAAAGCCATATGCATCATTGAGATA
>DUIL01000033.1:2565-2688 GCA_013330385.1 Candidatus Thalassarchaeaceae archaeon | reverse complement strand
TGAAGAAATTGCTCTGAGAACATCAGAGTCATTGGGTGGTTTGCTAAATGCAACTTTTGGAAATGCCGCTGAATTCATCATCGCTATTTTTGCTATTTTTGCCGCATATGAAGGAATTAAGAA
>DUIL01000033.1:0-2227 GCA_013330385.1 Candidatus Thalassarchaeaceae archaeon | reverse complement strand
GGTACTGACGCTGGATTAGAGACCGCCGAGACGATGGTGCATTTGGTTCAAGCAAGTTTGATTGGAAGCATCCTGGGTAACCTTCTACTAGTATTGGGTCTAGCTTTCGTTTGGGGCGGAATCCATTTTGAGGAACAAGAATTTTCGGAGACCCAAGTTAGTTCAAATGGTTCATTATTGCTGCTAGCAGTCATGGTTCTGGTAATCCCTACAGTGTTTCATGAAGCGGTCCCGGGAGATGAGGGTTCGTTAGGTGTGAAGAATCTCAGCCATCTAGCAGCCCTTATTCTATTGGCTCTCTATGGATTATTCCTTTACTTCCAATTCAAGTCACATTCTCATCTATTCGCGACAGATGGCTCTCACAATGAAGAACCTGAGATGACAAAAAAGAATGCCATCAGATTACTGGTACTAGCTACAATTTTTGTCTCTTGGATGGCCGAAATTCTAGTTCATTCAGTCGAATCAGCTGCTGATGACGTTGGTCTACCACATCTATTCATCGGCGTAATATTGCTGCCCCTATTCGGAAATGCAGCAGAACACTTCACCGCAGTTTCAGTTGCTGCAAAGAACAAGATGGATCTATCATTCGCAATAGCAGTAGGATCATCTACTCAAATCGCTGTTTTTGTAGCCCCATTAATGGTCGTAATTGCTTGGCTCCTAGATGTGCCACTAACCTTTGAATTCGGAATATTGGAAACAGTATCTGTGTTCCTCGCAGTTATGATCACCAATTTGATTGCTCAGGATGGTAAGTCAAATTGGCTTGAAGGTGCTATGCTACTAGGTTCATATGCAATTCTTGGTGCAGCCTTCTTGTTCCACCCTTGAGATTATTGATTAATGTCATTCAATCATTGATTTCACTCGAATTGAACTTGGTTTTCTTGGAGGCTCACTGAAGCCAAAACAAGCATCAATTCGGAAATCTGACATCTCTCCAAGATCCTCTTCTCCTAACTCTGCAGTCGCACACCGAATCTTGGAGATTTTTTTCACACAATACCATTCTTTTCTCCCGTTGTTGGTTATTCCGTATGTCTTAGTACCAAAAATAAATCCTGCAAACAAATTTTCAATTTTGGCAATAAACCATCTAGGTCGAGGGAATGGAAGTACTATTCCTCCTCTCCATTCCATATTTACAACTAAATCATCAGCCTCCACTTTGATTTTGTTAGTTCCTCTTTCTACATTAATTGGAATGACCTTAACTTCCTCAAATGAATATAGAGAGGATACATATTCTGCATGTTCCTTGCTCGGAGCGAATAGGATCCGAGTTCCATCCGGTTTAGCTAGCATGACATTTGTGAATTCCCCGAGTGGTGAATTATGCCAATCTCCAATAACCACTCGATTCCCACTAGAGAATCCAGAGGATGAGATTCGACCTTCGAAAATATCCAATCACTTTACCCCGAGTGTGCGAAAGGCCGCATATTATTGAATGACTGCACTCTTACCATTCATATTTCAGAATAATAATCGGTCGCAGCAACCTCAATTGCCTCTGCAGCTGCCTTCTCATCCAAGGTAAGAGTCACACCATTGCGGCGCAATGCTTCACCATCGACAAACACGTCCAATACTGAACCACCTGAATAGAGGACATTTGCTAGAAGTCGTCGCCCATCTCTTCCAAATGGCCTCATTCTGATATCATCTAAATTCCAAGTAATCCAGTCTTTCGAATCCTTAGTTGCAAGTTGCCAAGTTTCCAATGGGTCAAGCACCCGAGCATCCCAGTGATCATGTTTCTGAACTAAACTAGCAGCCTTTGCCTCAGCCCGCATGTCAAGCGAGTTATTGCTAGCCGAACCATCTGTTCCAAGACGAACATCAACTTGGGCGTCTTTCATTGCAGGATACGACATAGTCCCACCGCAGGCGAGTTTTTGATTTGAGGTAGGGCAATGTACTGCGTGAGCATCGTGTCCTGCTAGAATTCTCATTTCTTTCTTAGTGACCCATCCACAATGAGCACATACAGTAGTTCCATCAGTGAAGTAATCTAGTGAGTCTAGATATTCGATGGGATACATTCCAGTTTCAGCATGGCAGTCAGCCACTTCCTTGCGGGTTTCAGAGGTGTGAATTTGAAGTGTGCATTCAGTTTTCTTTGCCAAATCAGATGCCTTGTGTAGGATTTCTTCATCACAAACATAAACGGAGTGTGTTCCAATACCATACTCTATCCTTCCATGTCTTGGCCCTT
>DUIL01000153.1:689-2990 GCA_013330385.1 Candidatus Thalassarchaeaceae archaeon | reverse complement strand
ACGTGATGGCGCTGCGCGATTGGGTCAATTGTACACTAAGCATGGAGTTCTAGCAACTCCAATGCTACTACCTGTGGTAAATCCGAATATTCGAACAATAGAACCCCGTGAAATGTGGGAGCGTTATCACGTAAATGGATTGATTACGAACTCGTATGTTACATGGAAACATGAGAAGTTACGTGCCCCCGCTCTCAAAGATGGAATCCATGATTTATTGGATTATCCTGGAGTGATAGTTACCGATTCGGGTACTTTTCAGTCATATGTCTATGGAGATGTAGAAGTTGGTGTTGAAGAGATTGTTGAATTTCAGAGGAATATTGGTGTTGACATAGGGACAATGCTCGATGTGTTTGGCCGCCCGGATATGACTAGAGAGGAACTAGAGAATGCTGTTTCAGAAACCGCGGAGAGAGCCCTTCCCTCCCTGACAGTTGCAGGCGAGGAGTTACTACTCAATGGGCCAATACAAGGCGGTTTACATGAAGATTTGAGAGCCCATGCCGGCGACTTAATGGGCAGTATCCAAGGTGAGCATCGAGGATTTGCGGTACATCCTATTGGGGGTATTGTTCCTTTGATGGAAAAACAACGTTATCGAGAATTATTCCAGATACTATTAGCGGCTCGCGCTACAATTCCCCCAAACCGACCAATACATCTCTTTGGTTGTGGTCACCCTCTTCTATTTCCCTTAGCTATTGCATTAGGGGCTGACTTGTTCGATTCTGCCGCTTATGCTTTGTTTGCTCGTGATGATCGTTTGTTGACACCCGAAGGAACAGTAAAACTAGGGGGGATTACTGAATGGCCTTGTCATTCAAGTGCTCTATTGCATCACACTCCTGAAGAAGTTCGTACGATGGGTAAGGACGAACGTTCTGTTCTTCTATCTCATCATAATCTTGAGATTACACAGGCAGAACTTGCTAGATGCCGAGAGGCGATTAGGAATGGAACAATTTGGCGTTTAGCCGAACAAAGAAGCCATGCTTCCCCTCAACTAAGGGAGGCCTTTGTATGGGTACTCGAGCAGTTGGAAGAAACAGATGAAGGCCCGATTGGCGAAAGCGCTTTGAGAATAATTTCCTCAACTAATCCCGTTCGAGGTACTGCGGAGCATTTCGGTGATGATATTGACAGTCGCCCACATCTGCTTCATCTGAATGCATTGTTAGCCATGAGATGGCGCCGCCCAGGCTCATGGTGGGATGGTTCTCTCTCATCTCCTGAGAGAGTTGTGATTTTGACTGGTGCGGCTCCTCCTTGGCGCAATTCAGCATTAGGTACAGCGATAGAAGCACTTCATGAAGAACCCCGTTCAGTTATCCTAATTTCTACTCCAATTGGACTTATTCCATTCACTCTTGAAGATGTATCTCCTTGGTGTCATATTGATGGTTCAGACGAACTATGGCGGATGATAATTCCAGAAGATGAAATTGATGCATGGCTTGATGACTTAGACCTGTCTAATTTGCCATTGGATATCCATGAATGCCTCCCTGATCCTGATGAGATTGCAGGAGGCGATAAGCGTCAGGTAATCCGCGATTGGATAGATCGTTGTACAGTCGTTGACAAATTATCCTTATTCTGTGGAATTAATACCAAATCAGCCTGTGAATTAACTTCTAAGATGAGTGCTCGAAGATCAAGGACTGACCGGATGGTCAATGTGAATATTGATGGTGAGCATTGTTTTTCACCTAGGCTTCCAGATGGTGCTCTATCTTTGACATTAAATGGTGCTAAAACTCTCCATGAGTTGAATCCAACGCCTCCTGAAAAATTTGAGGTGGATAAGGCAAATAGCGATGAAGAACACCCTGGGATTCCAAGAGTCCTTCTACACGATGATGCCATACCTTTTGTTGGTCAGGGCCGTAATGTGATTCATGGATTTATTCTTGGAGCAGATTCTCATCTAATCGTTGGCCAACCTTGTTTAGTGGTAGATTGCGGAGGTAATTTGGTTGCACACGGAATTGCAAATGCGACAGCAGATGACATGGCATTCTTCACAAAAGGAATTGCCGTAAAAGTTCGCGATGGTGCTATGAAGCAATGATGCAACACAACCTCTGTCGGGGATTGTTTCAAGTGGTTTCTGTCACCACAGGAACTCGACTCCCTTAGGGGAGTCGGTCATTGAGGGTGTTTATTTTGAGTGAAGATATCATCATTCAAACGCATGACTTACGCAAATTGTACGGCCCACATCTTGCTCTTGATGATGCGAATTTATCATTGCCAAGAGGGGCAATTGGGGTTCTTGGTCCAAATGGAGCTGGAAAA
>DUIL01000153.1:0-375 GCA_013330385.1 Candidatus Thalassarchaeaceae archaeon | reverse complement strand
TCCAAATGGAGCTGGAAAATCCACTCTCTTCAAGTGCCTTCTTGGATTAATCACGACCACTTCTGGCGATGGCACGGTTTTGGGATATGACATTCGTACTCAAGGAGAACAGATTCGTTCGAGGATTGGGTATATGCCTGAATATGATTCCCTCGATCCTAATCTGAATGCTATCGATCAGGTCAGGTATTCTGGAGAATTACTTGGAATGAATCCAGCACACGCTATGCAGAGGGCTCACGAGGTTCTAGAGTACGTGGGCCTTCGTGACCAAAGATATCGGAAGATAGAGTCTTTCAGTACTGGAATGAAGCAGGCCACGAAATTAGCATGTGCATTAGTTCATGACCCTGAAATTCTAATTTGTGACGAACC
>DUIL01000126.1 GCA_013330385.1 Candidatus Thalassarchaeaceae archaeon | reverse complement strand
GTAGTAGATTACATTCCCTCCTGCGAATCCAATATTTCCAATGACTAAACAGATTGCTAGGAATTTCCACGATGAATCCTCTCCCATGAAAGGCGAGAGCCCCATTAATGCAGTAAATACAATACCAATAATCGTGTAAATCCACAAAATTTTCTTCTTTATCGGCATTCGATCTGCTACAGCGCCAAGAATCGGACTACTAATTGCAACAAACATACTAGATATTGCTAGCACAATAGCATAGAATCCATCACCGGTAACTTCCCATCCAGCATACTCCTTCCCACCCCCTGTGGCTAGATTGAACATACTGGATAGCAAAGTAGGGACTACTACGGTAAGAACAGTGAGTGCAAAGGCTTGATTGGCCCAGTCGTACCAGTACCAACTCTTCAGAGATTTTTTATCATCCTCACTCATTTTGTCGAGTAAATTATCGACCATTTCTGATTTCGAATTCCCCCTCTCCGAAACAGATTCCATACCACTTACGATGCAAGCAGGCAAATTAGGTTGACCTATTGGACCCGTCAGAATCAAGTCAGGAGTCAGAGCCGATAAATCATGGGAGATGCCTGTGGTATGATGGGGGACGGCTCAAAGGCAGTCAAAATCCATCACCTCGTAAAGGCTAGAGAGAATACTCCTGAATCAATCCAAAGACGTGAATCTTGGGATGCATCAAAACCCGCTACTGTTTACATCACTCCTGAGCGGATGCCAGATGGAACTCATTGTAAGGCGGCCACTGTAATTCTAAGGACACGTGGCTGTGCTTGGTGGTGGAAATCTGGTTGTACATTTTGCGGATACTTCAACGATGTAAGAGATGACGTTAGTGCTGAAGATATGTTTGAACAATGGGAAGATGCAAAACGGCAGACCAACGATTTCGAAGGATGTTCCATGGTCAAGGTTTACACATCGGGTACTTTTTTTGAAGACCAAGAAAATCCTGTCGAATGGCAGGAACATGTTCTGCGTGAAACACATGAGATGGGACTTCATCTTGTAATCGAAGCCCAAGCTCATTTGTGCAAGCCAGAGAAATTGGCATGGCTTTCAAGCCTTCAACCAGATTGTACCGTTGCCATTGGATTAGAGGCATATGACGACGCAGTATTGCGTTTTCATGTCAACAAGGGTTTCTCAACTAAGACTTGGAGAAAGTCAGTTGAGGATTTACGAGCAAATGGTCTTCGAGTCAAAACTTATCTAATTTTCAAGCCACCATTCATGTCTGAAGGGGATGCTCTTGAACATACGTCAAAGTGGCTTGTCGATGTAGCACCAATGTCAGATGAAGTTTCGATTAATCCAATGAATATTCAGAATCGAACAATCGTAGATCGCCTATTCCGTAATCGTGAATATCGACCTCCATGGTTGTGGTCTCTGATTGAAATGATTGAGCGTACTCATGAGAAAACATCGAATGATGACGCACGCATCATTGTTCACCCAACCGCTGCAGGCAAAATTCGTGGTTCACACAATTGTGGTAAATGCGACAAGGAGGTCGTTGCAGCAATAGAACGCTACTCTGTTTCACGAAATTTAGCTGAGTTCAAGGGTCTGGGCTGTGACTGCAAGGCTACGTGGCGAGCAGAAATAAATTCAGACCTCAATCTTCCAACACCACTTGGAACGGGTCGAGACCGTCGAGGAAACCGTGTTGACCGAATGCGAGCACCTTGAACGGAGGGACTACGTCCCTCGCCTAATGCTTAAGGGGCAATCTCCGGTGGTCGGTACAGTTCTGATGTTATCAGGGCCTATGGTGTTTCAATGACAGAAGATGATGGATTCCTCCAAGGCGAGAACGAACCTACTGCCTCTATGGTACTGCTTGTCATAGCTGGTGTGGGGGCTTTGGTCTTCATGGTGATTTACAGTATCCTCTATCCGGGTCAGGATTTCCCAGTCCTTTCTGATTTGGAAACCTTTGGTGTATTGAACGGTGGAATTTGGTTTTTCATACTTGGAGCCATGCTTGGATTGTTTGCAATTTTCTCGACTATGATTACGGAGGCTACACGCGAGTGAGGTGATTGTTATGGATGATATTCTTACTACACTTTCCGTCTTTTGGTTCTCTGCTTTAGTATTCTATGTCTTAGTTCATCGTGGACTCTGGATATTTACCGATGTAACCAGAACTATGAGTATGTTTACTCTTGAGAAGGCCCTTGGCCCTGGAATAGATCTTGTTGAAGGACGCAAGGGCGCAGCCCCTCGTGCTTGGATAATGCAGTCTGTTCTATGGCTCTTTGTCGGAGCAATTTTCACCTTCGAAGGTCTTTGGCTTAATCATGAGCCAGACGCCCTACATGCCCTATCGTCGTGGGGTTACAACCCTACTGCTGAGACTCTATCTGCCACTGGCGAAATAGTCACTCTTTGGGGAGGGATTGCTATGGCTCTAATTGGTAGTGGAATGTACGTTCTTCCTAAATTGCTGGGTACTGATCTAGCCAGTGAGAAAAATGCAACCCTTGTCTCATTTCTCTGGACATTTTCTATTGTAGTCTATATGATTGGTTCTCAGAATTCTGAAATCCTTGGCCTTGACATTATGATGATTGGAACTGGAATTAATGTGATTGCATTGCTTGCTGTAATCATGAACCAATTACTAACTCTATCTAACCGTTCAGGCTCCATCCCTATGCCTGCGTGGCTAATTATCTTCGGATTGGTATCCGACCCAATTTCTCTTGTTGCAGCAGCACTCACAGGTTCTTTGACTACAGGTGCAGGCCAATGGTTAGTCTACCATATGATTGGAGGAGGATTCTTCTTCCTATCCACTGCTGGTGTTGTACTTTATGCTACTACTGTGGTGAGTGGTAATGCTCTTTGGTCGAGAACTCTCAATGGAGCAATTCTGATTGGTGGTTTGTTTACCATCAATACATTCGGAGATATAGATGGCTCAATAGCGGCTGCCCACTTAGGATTGGCTGCAGAAGAAATGGTATTTTCAGGTGGCGCTGATGTAACGGCGAGCTTCTTACTAGCAATGTCGGCAATCCCAGTAGTTGCCTTTGCTGCAAATTCTCTGATAACTCTCCGTGGCGGTGATGCCCTTCTTGAGAATTATAATGGCTGGTCAGAAATCAATCTAGGCTCTCTTGCCATTATTCCAATATTCCTTGCTTCTTTATTCCTACAAACCGATGCAGTTACTGGAACCAACGCAATTGGCGGTATGTCTTCAACAATAGAAACCATGGCTCTATGGGCAGTAATGGTCCCTCTATCGTTTGGAAGTGCCATGGCCCTCTACCCATCTATCACTGGTCGTAGGTTGGCTTCAATGGCTCGTGCTCGACAAGCATTCTGGTTGATGTCTGTTGGTGTATTACTCGGATTGATGGTTACTCTGATGTCTGATGTAATCGGAATGGCTCTAATGGATGCAGGTGTTGAGGATCCTTCTTCATTGGCCCATGACCTTGAGGTCGCTGGCTCTGTATTCTTCTACTTCACAGTAGTTGCAATGATTCTGCACTGTCTGAATATGGTTAGTGGTTTATTCCGCGGTAACATTGTTGAGGAAGAGAGTAAGACGTCTTCTAGTATCGTAGTTGATACCTACGATTTAGCCTCAGCAACTACTGTTCGTAGAATTCTCGGCTCCGGTGCTGGTATGGATACGATGGTTGTTCCAGTCGGTGAATCTGATGAATCTGGTTCGGCAACGGATCTTTGAGTTCGACCGTTACCTTGAGGGTTGGTGCCCTGTTTGGCATAAGGGGATAGTATGAGGATTGGGCTGGTCGGAAAACCAAATGTCGGCAAGTCAACGACATTTTCAGCTCTGACTCAGACTCCTGTTGACATAGCAAATTATCCATTTACTACG
>DUIL01000001.1 GCA_013330385.1 Candidatus Thalassarchaeaceae archaeon | reverse complement strand
CGGTAGCACTTGGACAAGGGCACGATATGGTTGATGCTGCATTGCTCGCAGCGGCTGCATGTGATTGTATTCTTACAGCAGAAGCAAGCCATGAATTCCTAGACCGGGATACTCTTGGAACCTGGTTGGATGAGTTATCATGGCAATTACAGATTTCTGAAAGATAATCACACAAAACTCCACGAGGTTCAAGAAAGGCACACAAGTCGAAGGTTTGTTGATTTCTACTAGAATACTGGTCTCGCTGTTGTTGTTAGCAAGTCTTTCGGCTTGTTTTACAAGTGTTCAGGGCGATGCTGGTGATGTCGATGACCCTATCCTCATTAGTATAGATGTTGAGAACGGCGCGGTATCTGAAAACACAATTTCTTTTTCTGGATTTGTTGAAGATGAATTGATCCCATCAAAGATGACTTGGAGAGTCTCGAAAAATGGTTCAGATTTTGATGGAGGTGAACTCAAATCTGAACTTGAAGAGATTCCTAGTACTAGTAATCGCCCGCAGTGGTTTTGGGAATTTGACTTAGAATATTTTCGAACCGGTGAATGTGTCTGTTATGTCTCAGTCATTGCTGAGGATTTAATGGGAAACAAAGTCACTGAAATGAGAGTAATCTTCATGATTGAATCTGATTCTAATTCCAAACTAACCGGTTTAACTCTAATTAACTCCCCTTCTGGTCTTTATCAAAGTAATGAAGTGTCAGTTGGAGGCTGGGCTGGGTCTTACCAATCAGGTGAGTTTCATGATGTTGAAATGTCAATTAATACTGTAATAACCACATCGTACTCTGAACCTACAGTATTGCCTTTTATCTCTGGAGGTTCTTCCTTCACGTCCTCAATATTGTTAGAAAGTGGTAATTTTCAAATTAATGAACCTATTACTGAGAATCTCGATGGTTGGTACCTGATGGAGGTTACATTATTTAGTGGCTCAAATTCAATAACTCAATCATTCACAATTAAAGTAAACAATCAACCTCCCGTGATTAATCTTCAAGGCATAAGTCATGATCATGAATTCAATGGTTGGCACACATTTGATGCTTCTCAAACAGAAGATCCGTATTGGGGTGGATTGGATCTTTACTATGTTTGGACACTAAGACGCCCCTCTCATTTTGGCGCGACTCCAATAGATGTTGAAATGGGTACGGATTTGCAAACATACGTAGTTAATGGAGCAATTAGTGGCAATTACTCACTGTCCCTTACAGTATATGACGAGGGTGGTCAATTTTCAACTAAAGTTCTATTGTTTAATATTGAAAATTTACCCCCTTCAGTATCTTTGAATATTGATGGCCAACTAATAACTGATGGGCAGAAATACAATCTCCACAACGATGCACAAGCTGTTCTTGAAGCATCAGCTGATGACACTGATAATGACAAAGCAGGACTAAGGTGCGTGTGGTTATTTGACAATGTCCCATTGTATGAGGGATGTAATCGTGATTTTGTTTGGCCTGATGATTCTAAATACAGAGCGACATTAACTCTTGAAGTAATTGACGATGATGGTGAAATTGTATCTATGCAAATAGAGGTAGTTCATCCTGATGAGGTTCAACCATTCCCCTTTGCTCTGATTGGTTTGATATTATCTGCTCTGTTCCTAGGTTACTCAATAATTCGTCGAGCAAGATTGGGGGCTGAACCCAAAATACCTAAGTGGGATGCTTAATTCTTAGCCAATTACCTCCCACAGACTCAAGAATGGCTATTTATTCGCAGGTTCGTGAGTGACACAGCCCTGCCTTTCGAAGAGGTTGAGTATCGCGACCGTCAGTCTCGTTTCCTTGAGCAGGTCCCTAAAGATCAACTAGTCATAATTCCAACCAATTCTGTTATGATTCGTTCTAGAGATACTACGTTCCCTTTTCGTGCGAATTCGTACATGCTCTATCTGTGTGGGTGGAATGAACCAGAAGGTCTGTGGATGGCCTATCATAATGGTACTAATTGGATTAGTTCGTTATTTGTTCGACCCCGAGATACAAAAAAGGAAATCTGGGAAGGCCGAATTGTAGGTGTAGAACAAGCCGCATCCGAATGGCCTGTGGATGAGTCTGAATCTATTGAAAATTTGAGTGATTCAATTAAAACTCATATTTCTGAATCTAATGGCGTCCATTACATCTCTGGCTTGAATTCAATTGTTGATGAAATAGTTCTCGATTCAGGGATTCAAAATACAGACCCTAGGCCTATTCTAGATAAGATGAGGCGAATCAAGTCCTCTAAGGAAATTGAATTGATGTTGGAATCTGCAAATATAGCATCCTTAGCACATATCGAAGCGATGAAAGTTTCACAGATTGATATCGGTGAATGGGAGATACAGTCTGTAATTGAGGGCTATTTCATGAATTGTAAGAGTAGATGGAGCTACCCTTCAATTGTAGGAGGGGGTGAAAACGGTACCATTTTGCATTATAATACAAATCAATCTGTTGTAAAAGACGGCGATCTAGTTCTGGTTGATGCAGGGTGTGAAGTTCAGGGGTACGCATCTGATATCACTAGGACATGGCCAGTTAATGGTAAGTTTACAGAACCTCAGAGGGAAATTTACGAATTAGTACTCAAAGCCGAACTTGCAGGGATTGAAGCATGTCAAAATGGTTCTTCATGGGTTTCTATACACACTGCGACATCCGAAATTCTTGCCGCAGGACTTATCGAACTTGGTATACTAGATTGCACACTTGAGGAAGCAATAGGCGACCCCGTTGAATTCGATGGACCATATAGGAACTTCTTCATGCATGGAACTGGACATTTATTGGGTCTAGATGTACATGATGTTGGAGGTGGTCGGCAAGGAGATGATGACAAAGGACCCATATTAGAGCCAGGAATGATTCTAACTGTCGAACCAGGGCTTTACTTTAGCAGTTGGAGGACAGATATTAAAATTCCAGATAGATACTCTGGCATAGGTATTCGAATAGAAGATGACAT
>DUIL01000152.1 GCA_013330385.1 Candidatus Thalassarchaeaceae archaeon | reverse complement strand
CTTCTCCTTGACAATTGGGGCGAAGAGTAATCTCAGATGGTTTATCCCAAGGTATTACTGCTTCAAGAACATCTGTACTTAATCGGTGGCCAACACTATACCAGTCTAAGTCTATGTCCCATGAGCCCTCCCCTATACAACCAACTGTCCCCTTTAGATAACCGGCGCTATTGGTTAATTGAATAGAAGGTAATAGTTCAATAGTTGATTCACCCGATTGAATTGAGACAAGACGAGCACCATCTTCTGCAAAAGAACTCGAAGAATGAATATCAATCTCGAGATCACAAGCATGAAGTGAATGGACGGAGGCATATATTGACTCACCAGATAGCACTTCCAATGGTCCAAATGATGGTAAAACATCAATCGAAGGTGATTCGGAAATTGGAGTGATATTGATTATGGCCTTATTTGATGTTAAATTATCAATAGATACCGTCCAAGTAACTAACCTTCCATGACTATCTCGTATAACCATCCCTTCTGCACCAATAATTTCGCCTTCAACAAAAGTATCTGTTGATGAACCTGCGTCCTTTCCTCTCTGAAGTGCTGCATCACCATCGGCCTCAATTATTTTCACCCAAGATTTACTTGGATCGGTATTAACTAGATTATTTGCCTCGTCTCCATTATTACGATTCTGATGTTCAACAAGAATGCCGTGTCCAGGCAATGCTGAATCGAAATTCACATCTCCGCGTAAAGTAAACCAAATCCATTCATTGGGTGCTATCTCAATTCTCAAAGAATTACCTCCGTTAGTAATTGGATATAACTCATATGAGCCTTCTTTACTAGTATCAATATCGATAAAACGAGGCAGTCCTATGAGGTTCATCGATGAAGCACTAGGCATCGAAGGAGTTTCGCCGTCACCATTCCAGTTTCCACTTGCCATTATCCCCCAATCCCCAATACCGTTCCAATTACTCGTGGGTAATTCGTCATGAACATCATACAAATCTAAGGCGCCCATGGAATGCAATATTTCGTGAATAACAGTACCTAATCCTGAATCAGTTGAAGCTACTACATAATGTTCGATTTCCCATTCACCTACGGTCAAGGGGTCATCTAATAGAGAAAAATGGCTCCAAAGTGAGTTTGAATTGCCCGAACTTTCCTGAGGCGGGGCAGAATGAATCAATAGTACTCTATCTAATACTCCATCATTATTCAAGTCCCATGGAGCTAAGTTTTCTCCACTCAATACTTCACTAACGACACTAGAAAGAAGACTTTCAACTCCCTTACCATCTGAACCATAGTCTCTTTCTCCACCGACATCTTCACCCCATTGTCTAACTCCATTCGGAGCGTTCCAAACTTCTTGAATTTCAATTTCAAGTTCGGTTTGCCCATCTGTCATGACATTGATATAATCTTCAGCAGAACACATTGAACAACCGGCTCCAGCAAACATATCCGCCACATTAGAAGGAGAAATTGGGTTATTAGGGAAAGAAACTGGTAATACTAACCATTTCTCACTAGTTTGGATTGAAGTATAGGGATAGTCCTCTTGAGAAGGAGGTGGAGTTGAATTCTCGGCCCAATCATCGATTGAATTAGGATAAAAATGGACCATGATGGCACTCAACAAAAGAGTAGTGACGACTACAGTACGCCATGTACTCATACCATCAACGGATGGTTTCACTCCCTTGAAAGGAACGGATATGTGAGTCCATGAATGTCAATTGTCCGATGATTCATTATATTGCGATAAGAATAGTGACAACGATTGAGATCTCCACTTTTCATTAACGGCCTTAGACTCGTCCATCCAACTCAGGCCATTGATATGTATATTCAAATCATATAGAGAATCATGAACCTTTTTGGGTACAGGTGAACCATCACAACCAGTTAATACAAATTGTGTTAAATTGTATCTTAGAGCCATCTCAATAAGAGCATCCTGTTCATTTCGTTCAAGACATAATGCTGTACAATTAAGGAAAGCAACACCACCGCAGCCCTCTCTCGAAGGGATTGGAGGACTTGCGCCTTCACATGAACAATCCAAAATAGCGAGCCTTTGGATAGTTCCGTCTAGAGCCTGTTTAGAAGAAATATCAAATCTTTTCGCACCAATTGGTGCTGATGGAATCGTACGCGATATTGCATCAGCAATTGCCATGCTAGAAATAGCAATAATCACTCTAATTCCTTCAAAAACATCAGGCAGTGTGAGTATCAGCAAGCCTCCACAAATCAAATATATCTTTGAAGAAAAGGTGGATGAAATATCAAGGAAACCCAATAAACGAGCAAGGCTTGTTGAAAAGGTTGCTACAAAACCTACTATCACAATCCAAGAAATACCACTAGCGAGAGAGAATATTTCCTTCGCATCATAACGAGGTGAAACATTCTCAATTGAGTCAAACACAGATACGCCATCGACATATGTAGGAATCATCGAAAACCAAACATACCATAGAATTAGAGGGATTGTGAATATGTTCCCTAGAAGGAAAAAATCCAACCATTTTCGTTCTTCTGCGAGTAGCCCCGGCCGAATATATCTACGCATATCATAGCAAAAAATAGGCAAAACAGTTACTACAGCTAAGATGATAATTGCAGACCAACGAATCTCCAACCAATCGTAGGGCCCATAGACTGACAAAGCACCAGAAGGAGAATGAGAGAGAGTCCATGAGGATATCAGATCATCGACAAAATAGGTCCAAATTGCCATTGTAAAAAAAAGTGAAATGGCCAATCTGCGAAGGATATTATGTAACGGAATTAAGTGGTCCTCAACCGGTACAAGCCGGTCAGAGGAGACACAGATTGTCATCTCACATCACGTCATGGACTGT
>DUIL01000195.1 GCA_013330385.1 Candidatus Thalassarchaeaceae archaeon | reverse complement strand
CCTTTGATTCAGAAATCATCTGTAGGCAAATTCCCAATCATCCGCATGCCTAGGTTTCAACTTTCTTCCTCGGAATTTGCTATTGGATAGTGCCGACACTAATCCATTAATTTCTGATGAAGGAACTTCAATGACACTGATTTTATCGAGAAGGTCGATTCTACCAATCTTATTTCCATTCAACCCGCCATCATTACAAATCGCTGCAACCAAATCCTTCGGGCGAACACGATCCATCTTACCAACAGCAAGAGCGAGAGCAGTTGAACCATTCTTGTTTGAATCATTATTATTTTCATCAGTATCATGTACTAACATTTCAATAGCCGCTAAGGCGATTTCTTCTGCAGTTAGATTTGTTTCTAGTGCGGCTTTATATGCTGTTTTTGCCAATTTACTTGGTTCATTTCCAAGCATATCTTCTACTAAACGAAGGGTTTGCAATTCTTCTGCCTCAGCAGCAGTAGGAAGCGGTTCCTTGTCTAATTGACCTGCCACTTTCTTTAGCATTCCAATACGGCGACTAACACCCTTTGAGACCAATAGGATGCTCTTACCATGACGACCGGCTCTTCCAGTACGTCCAACTCTATGCACATAAACTTCAGAATTCTGCGGCATATCGTCTTGAATTATCAATTCCACAGCCTCGACATCAAGCCCTCTTGCTGCAACATCTGTTGCAACCAGTAGATTGCTCCTTCCTTGCCGGAATCTTCCCATTACATTGTCTCGATGCTTTTGTTGGTACCCGCCATGCAATGGTTCTGCGCCCATATGGGACAATTCTTTGGCCAACTCTTCGGTTCTGGTTCGAGTTTTACAGAATACAATACAGGCTTCTGGGTCATACCTAATCAATAGCCTCTCAATGGCTTGAGCACGACTTCTTTTGGGTATAATCAATACAGATTGTTCGACGGTATCTGCTACCTTCGAACGTCCTCCACCTACGCTTACTTGTACTGGATCTTGGAGGGCGGCTTTAGCCAATCTTTCAACCCCTTTCGGCATTGTAGCAGCTAGAAGCAAAGTTTGACGGTCTCTAGGCATAACTTTGGTAATCCGATTCAAGTCCTCTGAGAACCCCATACTAAGCATTTCATCGGCTTCATCGAGAACGAATATTTCTATATCATCCAAATGTACAGTACCTTGGTCGATGTGGTCACATAATCTACCCGGTGTTGCAACAACATTCGATTCAGGACGTCTCTTCAAGGCTCTTTTCTGATCTCTGAATGGAGCACCGCCAATTAAACAAACAGAAGGTGTGGTTCCACCACACATCCGATCTAAATCAGATTGTACCTGTAATGCTAGTTCTCGAGTAGGGGCGAGAACTAGTGAGCGCATTCCTGATTGTAGGATTGGAATTCCATATGCTGCGGTCTTTCCAGTTCCTGTTTGTGCAGTTGCTAGAATGTCTCGACCCTCAAGCGCTGGTGGGATTACTTTCTGCTGAACAGGAGTCATAATCTCAAAGCCCATTTCTTCAATGGATTGAGCGATTCTAGGTCTCAAATCTAGTGTGTCGAATCTGTTGTTTTCAACCATCCTGGCAGCCCCTCCGGCTAACCCGGACATGCAGCCCGCCATGCTCATGCTATTTGGACGGACCTGTTGGTTGAAAGTGACCCAAATTGTTTATTTCCAGAATAATATCGTTTTTTTTGTTGAAAACACATCGTTGCAGTCATAACGAGGAGTCGTTCGGGTTTTACTATGGTAGAGGCAGTACCACTGTTCCTAGCACCGATGGCGGGGGTCACCGATTTGGCCTATCGCCTACTTGCTAGAGAGTGTGGTGCTGATTACACGATTACTGAATTTACCGCAGCCTCAGGGTTGTCAAGACATGCTAAGCACTCTTGGTTGAAAGTTGAGTCTGACCCTCGAGAGTCTCCTTTCATTCCTCAGATATTTGGGGGTGACATAGATGAGATGGTGGCTACAGTTGAATTGTTACAGGATCGTGCAGATACCATAGACATCAACTTCGGTTGCCCTGCTCCTAAGGTGTGTCGTAACGATGCAGGGGCAGCCCTCTTGAAAAATCCAGACAAAGTTGTCAAGATGGTAAAATCCTGTATCGATGCTGCCGACATTCCAATCACCGTCAAAATGAGATTGGGAACAGGTAGTGGACCAAACACAGCATTGGAAATATGCCAGCGACTAGAAGCAGAAGGTGTTGAGAGAATCTGTGTTCATGGACGAACTCTTAGGCAGCGATATGCAGGTCAGGCAGATTGGTCACAAATACGTGAAATTGTCGATGCGGTCGATATTCCAGTGATTGCCAACGGAGATATTGTCGATGCTAATTCTGCTTCTGCTTGCTTAGAAGCTACAGGTGCTGCTGGTTTGATGATTGGTCGTGGCGCAATAGGCCAACCTAACATATTCCACGAAATTAAGAGAGATTTGGGATGGCTGAGAGATTCTCCACCTTGGTCTGAGGAAAATCCAACAATCGCTCGCTCATGGTGTTGGGAGCGTTATCTAGAATTGAGTGGAGAAGTTTACGATGAAGGACAGTGCAAGAATCTCAAAAGACATGCAGTATCTTTCACCAAGAGTCTCCCCGGTGCTTCTGCAATGCGGGTTAAACTACACAAAACCCAAGATCAAGAAATTCTAGGTCAGGAGATTTCGGATTATCTCAAAGAACTCAGTAGAGATGCTCAGAGCATTGCTTCATCTAGCCTTTGAGCGACTGTTCTACAGCGCCTAAGTGTCCTGTCAATCATTGACATCACGCGCTCAGTTACTTCATCCGCGTTGCGCCCAGCAATTCGATATCCATAGGGCATCCGACCACCAAGCGTATTGAGAAGAAGTCTCTGAGCGTCAATATCAACAGGTTTCAAAATTTCTTCCACCTTCTCTATACTCAACTTACCTTTCTTGGCTCCATCTAGGAGAGACTTGGACACTCCATCGTCGAGCCTGCTCAGCCCTCCTCTTCCCATCAACCACTCTTCACCTCTAGCCGAGAATTGTCGCATTAGTCCTGCATAAACATCCATGGCGATACGGTCTCGCATTGCCACTCTATCGACTATACCTGCTTGGCGTAATCTTTCGACTACTCTTTGTGCACGTGAGCGTGTTGAATCAGTCCTATCGGCTAGTGTTTGAAGTGTCAATGAGCGCTCACTTGAGGCCAATTCAATGAAAATCTTGCGAGCTAATTTATCTCCCCCCTTTACACGGTCTCCGGCAATTCCCATATCAAGAATCCAAGCATCTAATCGATCACATCCTTCAACAGAAGGTCTAGGTTCCGATATATCGATTCTGAATTCTCCAGCATCATCTTCACTCGCTACATTCATTCTCTTGTCTGAGTCTTTGATGTAAGAATTCAATTCGTTCAGGCGTATCTTGGCGATTACCCTAGCCTGAACTGAAATCAGTTCGATTGCACCAGCCATTGAACCACCTCGCAGAACATTAACGTGCCATCGACCTGACAGTTGAGATGCTACTAATCCAGCTTCGCGAAGTTTGTGCATTTGGTTATGAACCCCGGTTTGTGATAATCCTGAGAATTCAGTGATTGCAGCATTGTCCCATCCTTTCAGAGGTTCTTCTAGGAAGGTTTGCCTGAATATTCGATGAATCGAACCTTGCTCCTCGTCGATGGTTGCTCCTTCTGATTTCCAGCGTACTAATCCCAATGAATCAAGCATCCATGCAAGGAGTACATCAGGGTCCTTACTGCCAGTAGGCATTGGCTGTTCAATTAGCCTAACGCGGAACATACAACCCACTGCCGAAATTCAATGCGTAATAGGATTCTGTATGAGCGATGGCTGGTCTCGGCCGTTTTGAGTAATTTACGCGAGTTCCAAACGCAAGTCGAGCCAGTTGTATTCAATCCTAGAAGTTCTCAATTCTCTAAGGTGATTCGCCAAGCGCAGCTCCCCTTCGCAAACAATTCCTCGAGTCCGTAGAACTCCCACTGCAGAATGTACAGCAGAGCGTGATCGACCAAGTTCACGAGCAAGAGCAGCTTGACTGTGAGGAATTTCATTTCTTGTCAATCGAGAAACTACAGCCCGCTGAAGTTCGGACAAACCAACAGGCAGCATCGAAGCGGCACGGGCATCATCAGTGATACCCATTCCTTCGAGAATTTCTACTTGAGCAGGGGCGCCTGCGTAGTAACAAGTACGCCCATTTACCGACATGGTGGTAACCGATTTTTCTGAAATCAAAACATCAAGGTGATGCCTTAGAGTTCCGTTTGCGGCGTCTAACTGACGTTGTAATTCACGAAAATGAATACCAGGAGATATATCCAAAGTACGCATTATTTTTGCACGAAGTGGAAATTCCCAATTCTCGTGTGGGGCAGCTAGAGTGCCCTGTGCAGCAGGTGGAAGCATCGCAGGAAAAAGCGCTCCTAGGCCCAGAGCACCGCCAGTAAAAGCAAAAAGGCCACCCAGGAACCAAGAACGCTTACTGCGCCACTGTTCAAGTAATGCCATGGCACTTTTCGATTCAATCAGCCTTTGAAGGATGCGGTTTCATGAATCGTCGCCGCATCGTTTTTTCCATCATCATTCATCAGAGGTTATGAGGTTCTTGTGCATCTTCATGTAAGCGACCAAGGGGCCTAGTAATTTCCCACAAGTACGACCGTGTGATGTGAGACGATAAGTAACTCTGATTGGAGGCCCTTCTTCCACAACTCGCTGAACGACGCCATGTTTCTGACATGTTGTCAATTTGTCTGAAAGGGTGCGTGAAGAAATACCTCGGAGCAAAGTACGCAATTCATTGAAGCGACGATCTCCAGCGATATAGAGAGCTGCTAATATTTCAGTAGTCCATCGAGAAGAGAACATCTCAAAAGCATCAACAGCAGCATCTACTTCCCAGCCTATATCATAATCTTCGTCTTCATAATATGAGGCAAAGATGAGTCTTATGTCGCGCCCATTTTCTTGAACTTCTTCAATTGCCTTCTGAATGCTACCAAAATCATTCGAACTCAATTCCATCTGCTTGCGACCCATGTGAAACAGGTTACGCACATCCTATCTGGTGTATAAAATGCACCTCGATGCTAACACGTAAACTTACTTATTCAAATAGGAGAAGTTACTGCCTCAGTGTGAAAATTGCACCGAGTTGCAATATTACACCGGAGATGAAAAAAATGGATGCTTGGCTAGATAACTGGGTCGAAGAACTGATGAAGAACTGGAACGATGAGGTGAATGCATGAATTGGAAGAATATCATATCACTAATAGTCCGTGGAATGGCGGAAGTTAGAGCACCTGCTTGGATCCAGTCACCACGACGATTCTGAAAACTCAGGAGTTTGTATAACTCGGTCTTCGACCTTCGATTAGAGCTGAAAGCCCTTCTAGAGCATCTGCTGTAGAAAAGATTGCATTCAGTCGTTCAAGTTCTAGGTCCAGACCAGATTTGAGATTATCACCTGTATTTACGGCATCGTCCAAAAGTTGGCTGGCCATTGCTAATGCAATAGGTGCAGTACGTGACAATGACTTCAATTGTCTACTGACCATTTTATCTTCAGCACTGAATCCATCCGGACAATTTCCTGAAGAAAGTGCGGCCATATTCGCATCGTTATAGAAAGCCAGTGCGAAGGCTACAGCGGGGTGTGAAGGATCTACAGGAGCTGCTGGATACTTATTGCTGGGCTTTCCAGATAATGCGATTTCAGTAATGGTGGAATCTACACTAGCGGGCTCAACTAGATGAGTCAGTATACCTAGAGCCCTTGCTCCTTTCGAATCAAGGAAGTTGCCGGCTAGAACAGCGTATCTAGCGGCCTCAATTCCACAAATGCGTGGTGTTCTTTGAGTTCCTCCGAGACCAGGGTAGATTCCGATATTAGTCTCAGGGAATCTAAACTGACTGCGACGTGTTCCAACACGATAGTCACATGAGAGAGCCAATTCGAGTCC
>DUIL01000127.1:14231-14602 GCA_013330385.1 Candidatus Thalassarchaeaceae archaeon | reverse complement strand
GCAACTCCAGGAATGAGTCTATTTGATTCATCCACTAACTCACAAACAGTTGCAACATCTTCATCCTCTGCAGCAATAATGGCTGAAATACCTAGTGGTGGCATATTTGCCTCATTAGAAGAACACGAACCACCGAACTACTCAATTCCACCAACTGCTCAAACTCAGCAGATGATTGAAACTCAAGATAGTCGCTCTGCCTATGAAAGAGCTTGGGGGAGACCTGAATCACCACCATGGTATCAAGAAAAGGAGGTTCAACATTCAGAAAATAGAATGGATGAGGTTTTCTCAGATGCTGTGGGTTCATTCAATATCTTTGAAGATGGAGGAATATTCGATTCAGAGCCTACAGATACAATGGATTATGC
>DUIL01000127.1:13531-13896 GCA_013330385.1 Candidatus Thalassarchaeaceae archaeon | reverse complement strand
TCACCACCTACAACTCCAACTTATTCATCTCCTACTGAGGACATTGGGTTGTTTCCCTCGGATTCGTTTTCACAGGCCCCAATTGCAACAACTCGCAGACCTGTATCTAATTCACGCCCACCCTCAAGTTTCGAACTAATTCGTTCTGCACAACAAAGGCATGGATTTGACGGGCAACGAGATGAATGGAATCTACCCTCTCCAACCGAATCTGCGGTTCGAGAAGAATGTCGGCCCGGGTTAGTTAGAACCGCTAAAGCTCGTCAAGCCTATCTTACTGAGGGTACGACTTCATCAGAATTACCCCCGATTCCTGTTGACTCTGAGAAATTTGAAGAAGAATTTCCCGCTATCTCAAAATTAGC
>DUIL01000127.1:0-13225 GCA_013330385.1 Candidatus Thalassarchaeaceae archaeon | reverse complement strand
ATTTCCCGCTATCTCAAAATTAGCCAATAGCATGGGTAATGGGAGAATCAGAGGAACCCAAGGGGAGCCAAAGAAACAGAATTGGCTAGAATCTCTATTGACGCCAAAGTCACGTCGAATTGAAGTGCAAGAATCCTACAGTGCCGAGTATGGAGACAAAGATGGTGGTGAATATGATAGGAATACAAGATTCAGGTCCAGTCAATTACTCCGACTTAGGTCGGACCAAGATCATCAGGCTGATGTGGTATCTAGAGTTAGACAAATGAACAAGGGACCGAGTACTTCGTCTGCAATAGAGAAGTTAGATGAGATTGTCTCAGGAGTAAAAACTGATGAAGAATTTCAACCTCCTGCATTAAGGACTGAGAGTGGATTGAGATTTAATCAATTGAAAAGAACCGGGAGTAAAGACAAGCAACTTCCCGGAATTCGAAGACTTGATTGAATCAGGTTAGGCCCACTATTCGGCGGTATTTGTCAACACGTGCATGGTATGGCCCTCGCTCGATATTACTCAGGCCACTGATACCAATACCACTCAATGTGAAAGAAGCAGTAACGGTAGCATGAACGAGTGCTGTACGTATCGAATCAATGTCGTTAAGGATACCTCTTCTACCTATGAGATGAGCAAGTAGAGCACCTGCGAAGGAATCACCACATCCGGTGGGATCAACTATCTTATCCGTTGGAAATGCTGGTAGAGCAACTGTCCCACAAGGAAGCATAGCTAGAACTCCCCCGCTACCACGCTTCACGATTAACCCACGTGGGCCTGGGCCAGATCCAGAACCACCGTGTAGTGCTTCACCAGACATTATTGCGTGCATGGCTAATGGAAGAATTTCTTCACCAGCAATCGCACACGCCTCTTGTTCATTTATGACTGCCAAATCGACTTTTCTTATTGCCTCAGATAGTGTCTCAAACTCAGTTTCAATCCACAACATGAACGTATCCAAAACAGTCAACTGTGCCCCTGGGCATTGGTTGAGAACGGATACTTGTGTAGCCGGATGTGTGCTAGCGCAGAAGAGAATCTCAGGTTCGGTCCATACATCTGGTAGTTTAGGATCAAAATCAGCTAAGACGTTGACCTCGGTAGCTAATGTTTCTACAGTTTCCATAGCTCCTTCATAACGCCCAGACCATCTAAACGTCTTACCTTCATTACGAGTTACACCCGAGAGATTCAATCCTGCCTTTTCCAATATCATTTGATTGTAAACTGAAAAATCATCTCCCACTACACCCACTATTCCAACTCTAGTAGGACTTTCATCAACTGTTGGAAGGTGATGAGATGCAGCAAGCCCTGCATAGACAGCAGCACCCCCAAGGAGGTCTGAACCACTATCTTGAGGAGTTTGGATATCATCGTAACCAATCGAGCCTACGATTACCAAATCCATATCCTCACCTCACTCCAACAATTCTGCGTGCTCCTCAAGATATGTAATGGTAACATCTCTGTTTCGGAAATCTTCCTCAGACAGAATGGCCCTGTGAAGAGGTATCAGTGTATCTACTCCTAGTATCAGTGTCTCACTTAGTGCTGCGTCCAATCTACGAACTGCCTCATCTCTGTCACGCCCCCAAACAATTAGCTTGGCTAATAGTGAGTCAAATGAAGGGGGCATGTCGTAGCCGGTATGTGCGTGACTATCTACTCGAACACCCGGTCCTGATGGCCAATGACACTCCCATAATCTTCCAGGTGAAGGTTCGAGGGTTCGTGGATTTTCGGCATTCAGTCTAGCTTGTATAGCATGACCGGAAATCGAAATATCTGATTGTAACAGCGGTAAATTCTCACCCGAAGCGATTCTGATACCAAGAGATACAAGATCGAATCCTGTTATCATTTCAGTAACTGTATGTTCTACTTGGACACGTGGGTTAACTTCGAGGAAGTAGAATTCACCGCTAGAATCTCGAAGAAATTCAAAGGTCGCTAATCCTTTGTATCCAACCGCTTCAGCACCAGCAACAACACGATTCCCTATATCCTCTCTAACTTCTTCAGTAAGCCACGGGCCTTCCTCCAATATCTTCTGATGACGGCGTTGAATTGAACAAAAACGCTCACCAAAATGAACCGCTCTTGTACCATCACCAAGTACTTGAAATTCGATATGCTGAGCCCCTTCAATGAATTTCTCAAGGAATACTCTGTCATCCCCAAAGGCAGAAAGAGCTCGGCCTTGACATAATTTTAGAGCGGATTCAAACTCCTCTTGTTTCTGAACTACTTGCATCCCTATTCCACCTCCACCTGCTGCGGCTTTGATAATTACAGGGAAGCCTATCTGTTTGGCAATATCAGTAGCCTCCTTTGGATCGGAAATTGGCCCAGGAGAGCCTTGAGCAATAGGCAAACCGGCTCGTGACATGGCCTCTCTAGCAGTTATCTTGTCGCCGAGTAGACGTAGTACTTTGGAACTTGGTCCGATGAATGTTATTCCCTCTTGTTCAAGCCTCTCGGCAAACACAGGATTTTCAGCAAGGAATCCATAACCCGGATGAACAGCATCCGCTCCAACTTCTTTTGCAGCGGCTACAATTGCCTCAATATCGAGATAAGATGCTAGCGGGTCATCACGGGCAATGTGAATTGCCTCATCGGCCAATCTTACTGGAGTAGATAACCTATCTTCTCGTCCATGAATCATTACCGCCTCGATGCCTAGGGTGCGAAGAGAACGTAAGATACGAAGGGCGATTTCACCGCGATTCGCGATTAGAACCCTGCGGAACATTAAGTCAATCCTGAAGGTTGAATCCTATGATTCGTTCGGCGACCGCCATAGGTGGTCGATATGAATCAGTATACGTCGCGAAGATACCGCTTATCGGTCTTCATCATACCTTTTTCAACGAATTCTTTAGCATCTTCGGCAGACATTCCGCCATATTCGGAACAAATGTCGATGAGAGTTTGGTGAACATCCTTAGCCATTCGTGATTTATCACCGCAGACATAAAAATACGCACCACCATCAATCCAATTCCAAATTTCTTCACCATTATTTCGCATCAAGTGCTGAACATACACTTTCTCAGAACCAGCCCTTGACCAAGCTAATTCATGTCGGTCAAGAACACCTCTTGCCTTCCAATCATCCATCTCATCTCGATAGTAATATTCTCCTTCTTCTGTCCAGTCTCCAAAGAAGAGCCAATTTTGACCCTTGTCTCCGTTGATATCACGCTGTTGCAGGAAGGCGCGGAAAGGTGCTATTCCAGTTCCGGGACCGACCATGATACAATCAGTATCGCCATTTTCTGGAAGAATAAATGAACGAGTTGGGGACATGAAAACATCAATCTCAGTCTCACCTACTGCACAACGATCTGATAGGAAACCTGTACAAAGCCCAGTTCGGTCACGGTCATGGTGAGAGTACCGCACAATTCCAACGGTTAGGTGAACAGTACCTGGTTCATGCTCGGGGCTGCTAGCTATTGAGTATAGACGAGGTTTCAGCCGGTCCATGCCGTCAACCAATTGTTGAGGGGTGAAGCCAATGTTTCCAAAGTCACCGAGTGCGTCTATGTAGTCACGAGACCACATATAGTCCTCCATCGAATCTGCATTTCCTGTCAATTCATTCCATAGTGTTGCCATTGGATCACAAGCAGCACCAATCTCTTCGTACCCATCAGGTAAATCATCACCCTCTCCCGAACCAGTCCAATCCATCACAAGTGAACCGTCCTCTGTTGAAACTCTAGTTCTCTGTACAATTTTGACCTCCACGGGCCCTGAATCTGATGCAAGACGATTTCCAAGATTCTGAATCCACTTCTTTGATACTCGATGAATCTCTAAATGACTAGACATTGCCTCTTTCAAAGTAGTTTCACCGAGATGAGTTTCAACCAACTCATCACCAGAGAAATTTGCTGCCGTAAGTAATGACTCAATTAACTCAGGAGGGCCACGAGGGATTACTCCAAGGGCATCACCAGCCTTGTATTCTAAACCTGAATCTCCTAAGTCAAAGACAATATGACGAGTTTCCTTTCGCGAACTCTCACCATTCAAGACATAGTTCTCAGTCAACTTTGACTTGTACGGATTTTTTGCACTCCAATCAGACATCATCAGACCTCGATGTCCCGCCGACCCGAACTCCGTTTATCAAAGAAGGGGGGGTTTGGGTTCGCCCGCGTAGCGGGCGTGAGGACCCGGCTCTTGCGAACGACTCAAGTCAAGTCCGCATCTTCAGTAGACCATGCCGCGCGTGCAGTTCCTCGGGACAGGCAATGCTCATTCACCACCAGGACGGTTGCATGCATTAGTTCTGATAGATGGAAAAATCCTTGTTGATGCCCCACCCACAGTTCTACCTCAACTACGTCAAGCTGGAGTTTCACCGGGACAAATTGAACATCTACTGTTCACACACTGGCATGCTGACCATATGTTCGGATTTCCATTTATCTTACTTGATAGGCAATATATCTCCAAACCTCAAAGTGGCTCAATGAATATTTATCTTCGACCAAATGGTAAAGAAATCCTTTCAGGTTTGAGTACAATTGGATTTCCAGGTAGCCTTGAGGGGGCACTCGAAGATGATGTTGAATGGATTGAGAACGAATCAGGAGTCATTGGTGACTCAGGGTGGATCTACGAAAGATTCCCTGTAAGTCACACTCCTGAAACTGACCCGCATGGATACTTACTCACACACGAAAGTGGGTTCACAATTCTTCACTGTGGAGACTCGGGGCCCTGTGAAGAAATAAATCTAAGAGCAGAAAATGTTGATGTAATTCTTGTTGAAATGGGAGTTCCTGATTTTGTGGAAAGCGCCCACCATCACAATCCAAAAGAGGTCTCGAGATTGGCTCAAAGGTTTCCCAAAGCCACAGTATTAGTAACTCATAATTTCTCTAGTGGCGAGGGTGAGATAGATGGATTTGAAACCCCTCAACTACCCGAAGAAATAACACAATTAGAAGATGGAGATTATTTGGACATCTCAATTGATGGAGGATTTTCTCTGATAAAAAAACCATTAAAAAAATAACTTGTATAAATATCTAATTTATTGTAATTAGTGATTAATTATCAAATCATGTAACATATTGGTGTATTTTCGGAATCGGTTGGATGTATTTTTTCTTGAGGGTGGGCTTGATTACTGGAATTTCCTTAATTAGAATGGTTGATTAGAATATATGGGTCCAATGAAATTATAGAAAGAGTAGTACTGGTCTGTTATTTTTGCGATTCAGATGTAATACTGAACAATTATATTAGCCTATCAAATTAGTCGCAATCTAGCCTCAAACAACGACAGGAGACCGGATACTTTCATTACCATTAACACCCTCGTAAGGAATCCGCGTTTGGGTCCGATGCCGTCATCTTGACAGGTCTAGACACATTACGTATTGGTCTAAGAAGAGGTGAAAAAAAATGGAGGGAAATATTTTCGAGAAGATTCTCGGGCAAGATTCTCTATTCCTCGATAGGAGAACTTTCGACCATGCTTTTGAGCCAACTACACTACCTCATCGTGATAGAGAAGTTGAGGCGTTAGTTAGGAACTTGGTAGATGCACTAAATGGACACATCCCCTCAAATATGCTTCTCTATGGAGTTCCTGGATCAGGGAAAACAGTAGTGACAAGATTCGTTCTCGGGCAACTTCGAGAAAAAGGAAAAGAGTTGGATAAAACAGTGCGAACATACGAAATCAACTGTAGACAAATTGATACTCGTTATCGTGTGGTTCAGACTCTTGCGAGCAAACTGTCTGAGAGAGGAGATCCACCCATCCCATTCACAGGCTGGCCTACAGACAGAGTGTTAGAACAATTAGTACACAGAATGGACAGGGCAGGAGGAGTTCATATCATCGTGTTAGATGAAATCGACAACCTTGTTGAACGTGCTGGAGATAATTTACTGTATAATTTAACCAGCCTTAACACAATATTGCAGAATTCTCGATGCTGCATCATTGGAATTAGTAATGATCTCCATTTCACACAGTTACTGGATCCAAGAGTTTCAGGTCGACTCGGTCAAGAAGATCTAATTTTCCACCCATATGGAGCTGGGGAAATAAAAGATATTCTCAGTGCTCGAGCCTCGACGGGACTTAGAGAAAATGTTCTAGAAAATGGTGTGATTCAACTTTGTGCTGCACTGGCGGCACAAGAACATGGTGATGCACGTCGGGCTCTAGATCTTCTACGAATATCTGTTCAGAAGGCTGAACAGCGTTCTCAGACAAAGGTAGAACCACGTCACGTGAGATTAGCCCAATCACAACTTGAACATGATCAGGTAACACCAGTATTGCAAACCCTTCCTCTTCATCAAAAATTAGTTTTGTTTTCTATTAGAATTAATGAAGACAACGGTCTAAGAAATATCTCAACGGGAGAAGTATACCGCACCTACTCTGATGCATGTCTGAATGTTAGTGTAGAGCCTCTAACTCCACGGCGTATCTCGACATTATTGAATGAACTAGATACTCTCGGAATGATTATGGCAAGAAATGTCAGTAAGGGAAGAGGAGGGCGTAGTAAGCAAGTCAACTCAGCCATACCCAAAACCATTGATGCAATTACCACTATGAGTGACGCAGACCCTCTAATCGCTCAGGCTGCTCGATGTAGATATAGACTACAATCTCATCTATAAGTTAGCCATTCAATACTGATAACGGTTAAACCGAGTTTGCGGGTCGCCGCACCCGATGTCTATGGCTGACAACGACTGGTATTCCGCGCTAACGCGACCTAGCCGAGCTGTTTCAACGACCATGCTAGCACTAGGCATGTGGGTAATACTTCTGACCATAGTCAATCTAATACAGGGAGCTTATGGACCTGGATTCAAGGTACTGTGGCTTGGATTCCTATCAAACGGAGCATTGGGAGATATCTATGTAGCTCATGATGGAATTTCCTTCGTAATGGATGATATTGTGTTCGGCGTACTGGGTTCAGCCTTGATTGTTAGTGGAATGTTGGGGATGAAATCTGCATTTGAGAACGGTATATCAGACTGGTTCAAGAATTTACCAAACACATTTTCCGGTCTTTTCTCAACGGAAGCTGGAGCACGAAAGTCAATTGCAGACTGGCTCGTTGTATTGGGATTAGTTTTCTACATTGGTTGGTCCATCCAAAACGACACATGGGTAGACCCCGGTGTGTTTGCAGTTAGTATTACTCCATTCACCTTTGGAATTGGGCTAAACTTATTGGATTCTGCAGAATCTTGAATGATTCATTCTTGAATCATTGCAGAAAGCAAATCTCTGCATCTATTCTTAGAATCGAATCCGGTGTATCGTATCACCACTCCTTTACCTGGTTGACCATAGAGAACAACTGCACCTAAAGGAGCCAATGGATGTAACAAGAGAGGGGCCAAATCCTCTTCACCGTCGACACGAATAAGGGTTGATTTATTCTCATTCAACCAAGCATCAATTGCGACTTTGCAACATTCAAAAAGAGATTTACTCAATATACCGGCCTGATTTTCGCATTCTAAAACAATATCATATTTTGAATTATCAATCTCTGCGGCTTCGGCCCATAATTCACGTTTTGTTCGTTCATCAATAAGAGCGATATCTGCCACGTTGTTCAAATCCTGTAATGTTTTTACAGTGACATCACCAACTGCAATAATTGGACCTGGTTTACCAAATATCTCTTCAAGAACTAGCCTCATTGCAAATTCAGGATTCTCTTCAGGCCCCTCAATCAAACGACCGAAGGGATCTTTAAGATTCAATTCGACTTCTTTAGTCATAAGAAAATCAAAATCTCCTAATCCAGAAGGAAGCCATGATTCGCCTTCAGTTGAGATTTCGCCTGAGCGAATTCTAGAACTCGAAATTGGATTACCGTCGTGTGCATTGAGATGTTCAATAACTATAACTTCAAGATTAGAGAGGCCATTTCGATTACGCTCAGAGTTTATTCTATCGCAACCTGCTCTGGTCTCAGGAGTGCACATAATTGCTGTTGCAGATTGATGCCAGGGTGCAGGTCCGTCTGAATCCTCCAATACATGTAGGCTCACTCGATTTGCTGAATTATCAAGAAAATCAAGAATTTTCTGACCTCGAACAGACCACGATTCACATCTTGGATCTTTGGTCTGAGCAATTGAATCACTAGTCAACCAAATTTCTAGGGATGTGCATTCGGAAAGCGCTTTCTCGATTAAAATACGGTGTCCGGCATGTAAACGGTCGAAAGTGCCGCCGACTAGCCCGAGGTCGTGCATCATAATCCAGCCTGAATATGGGGTCTTGAGAACTTTGGATAATATGTGTGCCCCGGGGCGTAACGGTAGCCTTCACAGCAATGCTCGGGCACCTGACCCACCCCGGGACGTCTGTTGGACTATGGGGTTGTCCCGTAAGTCATTCCATTCGGTCGTCCGGGGACCCATCACAATCCGACCACAAGTGTTGCTCCGACGATCATTCCCCAGCAGCGGGTCACGTCGGTCTTCGACTTGTGGCAAATCCCGTTCCGTGGTACCGTGGTTCATCCTACTAACTCCGGCGTGGGGCTTTCGTCGGCACGGTGTTGCCGGTCGGGCACCTTTCGCTCTTGGGTACCCTTCAAGAACCTCTCGGATACTATTTGTGAAGAAAATCTATCTAAAATTGAGGATTAGAGCGATTACTATCAAATTATTTGTAGATTATGAATTATATTTTCATGATAACCTGATAGTTGTTTAATCAATCGTTCTGCCACGTGTAAATCTCCAACCATCACCATCTTATTTGTCATAGTTGGCCACTTCTCAATCGGTTGCGCCAACCAACCAACCATGGGGTGAGTTCGCCCCGTTGATGGAGATACGCCTGTCTGTAGATTATCGAGAGAATCTAATAGATCTAGAATTGGAGCCGCAGATTCAGGAAGGGTTCCTCTCTCATAACGTGTTCGAAAACGTCTTGCTATTGCAATATGCATCTCTGAAGGACAACCAGGGTGTACAGCCTCCTTGAGTCCGGGAGCCTCACTAGATTCGCCCTGAGGTCTAAGAACTGCAGCTGGCCAAGGAAGAGAATTTTCTAATAACCAATCGACTGATTCGTCATCACTCATTAAATTAAACAATAATTCAGGGGCAAGAGGAGCCCACCACTCTAAAGGAAGTTTAGTCAGTATAGACTCTATACCTTCTATCTGTAATGTTTCACCATCAATTATTCTGTCCACCAGAAGTGACCATGTTTTCAAATCATGTTCCGCAGGAAGTTCTCTTGATCTCCTAAGTATTCCTTGTAATATGGGCTCGTACCGAGAGGATGATTCTGGACTTGAATGCATCCAATCAACTGCTTCCAGAGCCGCTCTAGAATTATTAGGTGGATGTTTAAGCCACGCTTCTAAAGCCCAACGGAGGAGATCTGAGTGCATGTCTTCAGGCAACCATGCTGCATTAGCGAGAAGTTGGGTTGCAACCCAAGAATCACCTTTACTTGCTTGGGTCGGATCTGTTGCAGGCCTAGTTCTTAGGGATAATTCGGGATTGGACCTAATCATCGATTGTAATTGAATACCAAACTTCTCGAGAACATTTTCGGGTGCTTCATCTGCAGTCTCAGCTAATCTTTCCAATGGTAAATACTCTAATTCCATCAACGCTAACCATTCAGGTTCTAAGCGAGACCTCAACCTTTGCCATCTATGCCAACGAGTACGACGAGGGGAGGCAATCCATGCAGCAATGGGATAACTGGCCTCCATCATATTAGCCCAGTCTTCGTTTCCTTCAGGATATTGGGAAATAGCTGAACCTATCATCGAAGTATCTACTTCACTAGGAATTAGAGTACCGGGTTCTGAGCTTAGAACAAACCATGGAGATATAATTTGGGAACTCTCATCAAGCAAACCTTCGGACATTGATATTGATTCCATTACCAATCTAAGTGGAAGTCTACGACCACCTTTAGTATGCAATCTCAACCAAGGTAAAGGGCGAAGAGGATCTACAACCAATTCATCAAAAATCGATAATTGTTCCAATGATGATGAAGTTAATGCTAGTCGCAATTTAGGGTGGGAAACTACCGTGGCTAGTACATCATCGGGAATTGAGGCAGGAATCTCTAGAACTAAAGAAGGACGCTCCTCAACAGACACCGCCCATTCAATTAGAGATGTTCTGGAGGTAGCGCCCAATCCCCTTGTATCAAGAAGGCGAATTCTTTCTTCATCTGAAGAAAATTCAGCATCACCCCAATCTTTGCGGAATCTCCTCCAAGTGGACTCCTCAGTTCGTACTCTACGAGTTGAAGTCAATCTTTCTCGAAGACTAGAAAGGCGTCGTTTTCTTTCAGATGATGTCAATCTAGGATGAGCTCTTACTATCCAAGCGTCAAGACATGAGATTGGGTATTTCTCTCCAACTGCATCAATACCACCGAGGTCGGCCACCACAAGTGCACCTACTCGTGCAGTTCGCAGAAGCATGGAACGTGGAAGTCTTTCTTCTATGACTGCAGTAATTGGATCATTAGGGCGAATCTCTGGAGATTGGTCATGGCAGCTCCCAAGTACCCACTTCCCACGGTGATGACTCGCTTCAGGAAGAGGAGGAGGAGGGCGGTGTATAGGAGGTTCAAACCAAATCCCTGGAGCGAGTGAGACCGGTTTTTTTTCATCTACTAACCTTGCTCTAACAATTCCAATCGTATGGTTATCCCCCGAATAAGAAGAAATGTTTTCTGGATCATGGTTAGATGGTGGAATTTGCTGCAACTCTAGAGTCTTGAGATTAAACCAACGAGGATTTCTTTCTCGAATAACAGCCCAAGTCCAAGAGACCCCTTCGCTTCCGCTGGAAATCCCACTAGAGGAAGAGGGAGAAAGAGGCCTATCAGGAATCAATACTAGTGGACTATCAATTGGAGAAAGAAATCCCAGAAGTAGGTTGGCACCATCTCGGGCCAAAAGACAACATTGGCTTGAAGGGGGGGGGAGAGGAATCACATCTTGAGCCCGAGATAATTCGTCAGAACGGATTGCTTCCCATCCGGTTTGAGTGAGATGAAGACTAGCTCCGCGAGCTCCTGCTGCCTGATCACTTGAGACCAGTCCATCGGTTCTCATCCTTCTTAATTCAGCAGAGGCGTGAGGGATTCGAAGATTTGTTTCACGTGCAAGTTCACTAACAGTGGCTCCACTATCTGTCAAACGATCTAACAAACGACGGCGATGACTTGAACGAATTCTCCTTAATTCTAGGGGAGAATTCGCTGAATTACCAAAATCAGAGTCAACCGACACTAAGAACCCTCTCCAAATTCAGTTAGTCGTACCTTCACTATTAAATTAACCTTTTTAGTTACAATTTATTACATATTTCTTATGGAAAAAATAACAGTTTCATTTCTACACCGAGTTTAATGCTGGAATTTGGCGTGTTTTCTGCAACGATATGTAACGAAAGGAGGTTGTGAATTGCAGAACTGTTATATTAGCGTCTGCTATCCTCTAAACAACGGACTGGTTCCCGCCACCTAAACAACCGGAGTATGATTGAGAAATGAGCTCGCAAAACCTACGCGATCTGATTCGAAACTATCTATCCGAGCGTCCTAGAAACACGATTGAAATTTCAGCATGGCTTTCCAGCCAGTTGGAAGGAAAAAACTGCCCCGAAGATATCACAAGTATCCTTGAAGCAGATAATTCAATCGTGCGAATTGGTACTGTTCGCAAGAGTGGAATCCGACTCACAGACTTGCCAGTCTCTGAGTGGGCATCGGACTCATGGGTTCAGCATCATGAAAGGAAACAGTCGAATAAAACAAAGGAGAGTTAAAAAAATGCGTACAACAAGACTAAGACAAAAAATAAAGAAATTCCTCAACGTTCGCGGTGAGGCAAATACAACTGAAATTCTCGAGCATGTGAATTCAACCATGCGACATGGGACTACACCTCAGCAACTGGGTAACGTTCTCTCAAAAGACAAGGACATCCTCAAGGTCTCTACTACAAAGCGTGGCGGGGCACTCTCCGGCCGCTACGAAATCTGCGTGTGGACTCTGCGAGCAGGCGTTCTAGACGGCGAGAACTGAATACCAACATAGATGCCTTAACTCAACTTTGAGTGATTAGGATTCTAAATCGGCTGACCAATCACCAGATCGTGCTAGGCTATTCATTTTAGCACGGTGAAGGAAAGCTTGTTGGCTATCTTCATTTGAACCACTAGCCCATGTCTGCAATGCATGAGCGAGTAGAGCTCGCCCATAAGAGTAGGACAATTGCCACGGGTGGTCTACATCCATTGCATTCATCAGATTCAGATGTGCTGTGGCATCCTCATCTGATTGGCCACCAGACAGGAATACAATTCCAGGGAGATTGTGTGGTACATGATTGGTTAGACAATCTACAGTCATCTGTGCCGCACTCTCACGAGAGCCTTGATCGGAGCAATCCTTCCCTGGTAGAATCATATTCGGTTTGAGAAGAGCACCAGGGATGTGTACACCCTGTATCTTACAAGCCTCAAATGTGGCATCTAAAATCTCAGCAGTAATTTCGTAACAACGCTGAGCATCATGAACTCCCTCCATCAAAACCTCTGGCTCAATGATAGGGACCAAGCCCTGTTCTTGGCAAATTGCAGCATACCGAGCAAGTGCATGGGCATTAGTTGAAAGGTTTGCAGTACTTGGCATTCCATCACCAATTCTGATTACGGCTCGCCACTTAGCAAAACGTGCACCCATAGAAAAATACTCTCCACATCGATCGCGAAGTCCATCGAGACCCTCAGTTATTTTTTCACCAGAATGGTGGGCAAGTTCCTTAGCGCCAGTATCAACTTTGATTCCAGGGTGGATACCGCGGCTAGCTAAATATTGAGGAATGGGAGTCCCATCATCCATTTTCTGGCGGATGGTTTCGTCAAATAAAATCACACCACTAATTGCCGAATCATAACTTGGAGTGGCGAAAATGTTTGAACGATAGGCTCGACGAGTTTCAGGAGAAGGTTCGACACCTACGGCTTGCAGTCTGTTTGACATAGTTCCATTACTCTCATCGGCGGCTAGAATGCCACGCCCTTGAGAGACCAATTCGCGTGCTGTTTGCTCAAGCAATTCAGTATCCATTATCGTACCTCGATTCGACGTGGAGGGTCCTAGAGATGAAGGCTTTGCTCGTAGTCTCAGGATTTTTACTTAGG
>DUIL01000172.1 GCA_013330385.1 Candidatus Thalassarchaeaceae archaeon | reverse complement strand
CAGGTTGTACATTCCAGCGATTCTCAAGATCTTCCATCTTTGTTTCCTCAATCCATTCTTGAAGCACTAATACTCCTTTCATCCTCCTTTCCTGATCCGAATCAACAGGTTCAGCGAGGAATTCTCTTTCGTGATTGTGAATTGCAGAATTAATTAGGTCCCATTCTTCTTTACGTGGCCATAATGCTATGAAATCAGGCGTACAGGCTGCTAAGTGAAGAAGACCTAGAGGAGAAATCTGATGAATATCATCAACACCTCTCATTACATCCATGGCAACTTTCAACCCATCGTGGATTATTCTACCAGAGATTGGATTGAGATACAGTCGTGCAACCCGTTGTCCAAGTGCAGTAGCCTCATAGGTCATCGCGGCCGAATCTGGTAGAATTTCCTCGCGTTCAGTTTGTAGACTCGCCTTTCGGAATCCGAAGATAGCGGGTCCTTTTCGAGGAGTGAGAGATGTTGAGGCGACTACTTTTTTCTCAGTAATCTCAAGCCCCGGAATTGAACTACTAGTTTTTGCCCAAGTAGGCATTTCATCTTGCCAATTCTCATCTTCCCGTGACGTTTCGTCTTGTCTATTCTTGATTCGTTCCAGAACCTCCTTAGATTCTCCATTTTTAGTTATCATTTCATTTAGTGTCAACCAGTTGACGACATCATCAATTCTAGATTCTAGCATATCACTTTCAATTTGAGTGGCGAGAAATGTTTCACCAAAGAACCTACTCAATGCATCCCTATCTCTAATTCCACTTGTAGCAATTATTGACAATAGATGAGTCAAAAGAGCGGGGTCCTCTTCCGGTCTCAAAGCAGAAGGATTAGCAAGTTTGGAAGTAACTTCCTCAGCATCACTCAAAAGATATCTATCTACGAGATTAAGTTCCTCATCGTCATCTTTTGCAACAATCCAAGCATCGCCAGCATTGTCATACTTCGGTCGTCCAGCCCTTCCCAACATTTGCCGAATTTCCATAACAGGTACGGGCATTGATCCCCCTGCTACACTACTCCACCTTCGGTAATCTCTGACTATCACTCTTCTAGCAGGTAAGTTGACACCTTGGGCGAGAGTTGGGGTAGCAACGATTGCTAGTAGTGCGCCCTTTCTGAATGAATCTTCGATAGTTTTGCGTTGTGTATGACTCAAACCTGCGTGATGAAATGCAATACCTCCTCTAATTGCATTGGAAAGCGCCCTTCCCATTACAGATGTGTCTTCGCTTCGAGTCATTTTCTCGGCAATTGAATTCCATTCTTCTGCCATTTTTTCATTATATCGTGAAGAGTTTTGTTTGACTTCTTTGACAACATATTTAGCTAATTCTCGAGCTTCTTTTTGTGCCGATGCACGGGAGTTAACAAAGATTAGAATCTGTCCTGCTGAATCTACAGTGTCATCAAGAACCGCTTGAAATTTACGAGTTTTCTTACCTTCTATGGTTCTAGGTTCTGGCCACTCACCACCCCCTGGTCCATCGATTCGGTGAACCTTGACATCTAATCCAGTTAGCGTTCCCGAGTGAAGCCGAATTGGTCTCCAGTCGGATTCTATCAGTTTAGCATCCAACCATTCAGCCATTTGAGTACCATTGCCAACAGTTGCAGATAGAGCAATAATCTGAGCTTCAGGCCTTGAATGTCTGATTCTAGATAGTAGAACCTCAAGAGTAGGCCCTCTGCCTATATCATGCAATAGATGGAATTCATCTGAAACAACAACTCCAATTTTTCCCATCAAATTACTTCTTGTTCTCAATAGGGAATCTAATTTCTCACTAGTGCAAACTAAGATGTCTGCCTCCTCAATACTTTCAGTTTCTCCCCCTCTGTCACCTATGGCAATTCCAACAGTTAGTCCAACTAATTCGGCTAATTCACGTAACTCCTCTACTTTTTCCGAGGCTAGAGCCTTCAGTGGTACAATGTACAAGCCTCGACATCCCTCTAAGTCTGTAAGTAACCTCTGAATAATAGTCAAGTGGGCAACTAGCGATTTCCCACTGGCTGTAGGAATTGTTAGCATCAAATTCCTTCCAGATAGAGAATATGGAAGTGCCTCTTGTTGAGGGGGAAAAAGCTCCTCTATACCCCATTCAGATCTTAGAAATTCAATCAACCGCTGGTCTAATTTGATGTCTGCAAGAGACACCGGAGCAAGGTCTTCACCAGCGGCCACGAATAAACTCAGAATCCGCTGTTCTAAAGGATGTCTAAGGCTAAATGAGTAAACTGAAACTGATTAGGTTAGAGCGTTCGAATTCAATTCCATCGGTGAAATGCAGGATGTCCTTCTGTAACTGCAACAAAAAGTCCCTCTCCAGTAGCACAAATCTTGTCTTCAGCCATCAATGTCATCTTGACAGAGGCTCTGTCTTCCTTGAGTTCAGTTACTTCGCCGATAACAACGAGTTCTTGACCAAATGGAGTAGGTCGCCGAAGTTTGATACTGTAAGTAGCGGTAACAGTACAAGGTGGTTGTGAATCACCAGAGGCGTCCATCAAGGCGATTGCAGCAGTCCAATTTCCATGACAGTCCATTAGTGCTCCAATTATTCCTCCATTGATCATTCCCGGAAATGCTTGATGTTCTAGAGAGGGTGTAAATCGCATTTCTAGTCCATTTTCAGACCTTAGTGAACGAATCCTCAATCCATCGTGATTAGCAGGTCCACAACCGAAGCAAATACTGTTTGGTGCATATTTTTCTTGCACAGAAGGTGGTCCATCAGTACACATCATTTGCTCCACGCGAGTAGCCGCATTCAACAATTTCTACAGGTATTCAATGCCTAACACTCATATTTCGCCTACTCCCCACAAGGTCATTGGCTGCTTCTTCTGACGACCCTAGCCCTGCTGATGGAGAGGGTGAAAAGATTCCTGTATCTAGGGTGAAACGGCGTAGGCATCGTCCTCTTAAGGTAGCCAATCAAATCCCTCAACGCCGCCGCAAGGAGATTGAAAAGGCTCTAGGTGAGTCCGGTTCAACCCCAAAGGAATGGTCTAGGTCAAGTGATTGGAAATCTCATAGAATAGGTCGTAAACGTGTGAAACCAGGGACAATTCGCCAAGTTGAATTTGATTTAATGGATATAGAGATAGGTGAATCCTGGCCGATACCAATAACTGTAGTTCACGGAACTCGTCCAGGTCCGATTGTCACAATCATAGGCGCAGTACACGGGAACGAACTTATTGGCCCCCTTGCTCTTACATATTTACAATCTCCAAATATCATGGGTGAGGGTATGGCAATAGATCCTTCTTCAGTCGCAGGGACAATCCGTATTATCCCCATCGTCAACATGCCCGGTTATCGACGCTCGACACGCTATATGAGTGATGGAAGAGATTTGAATCGTTTTTTCCCCGGCAAAGAAAATAGCAATACTACTTCGAGAGTTGCACATAGACTTTGGAAAGAATTGTTTTCTACAAGCGACCATATCATCGATTTGCATACTGCGGCGCTCGGTCGAACAAATATGCCGCAGATAAGAGCAAATCTTGCAAATCGGCTAAGTAATCGTTCTGCGCGAGCATTTGGCATTGAGTTAATTCTAGATAACGAAGGGCCAAAGGGATCTTTGCGTCGTATTGCTGATGAATCGGGAATAAGTTGCATAACTTACGAAGGAGGTGGTTCTGACGAATCTAATCCTGAATCGATACAAGTTGCATTATATGGGATACTCAATGTGTTAAGGAGTCTAAAGATGATCCCCGGATATCCAAGTAGACCTCGATTCCGACTTCTTGCTTCAGGTTCAGTATGGATTCGTTCCGACTATGGAGGCTTACTTGATGTGCTAGCACCAGCGGGTTCTTTTGTTGAGGAAGGAGAAGTTGTAGCTACTGTTTCAGACCCAGAGCATCCAGGTCAAATGATGGATGTCAAATCACCCACCCAAGGTCTGATGATTTGTTCTGCCACACATCCATTCGTCACAACGGGAACTCCTATTGGCCATATTATTCAAATTACTAAGGCTGTGAAAACAGTACAACGTCGTCTTGACGAAGAGGGTCTTCTAGTATTATCCGGTACTGATGGCGAACCACCTTGGAGAGAAGATGAGGATATCGAAGACATATCCGTTGAGGGGGTTTGGGAAGGTGGTTCTCCCGATGCTGAATGGGGAGATAACTTGAGAGCAGCAGCCGAAGAAGAAGCTGATGAAGCGTGATTATTCTTCTTCATCTAGCGATTTAGATACTGCTGTTGCTGTGACTAGAAGTGGAGGGTCATCAGATGATTTTGTTACTGCAGAAGCAGTGACCAAAATCGGTTCATCCTCTTCGTTCTGGTAAAGTGATAGATAACCAAGATCCGGGGCTGAAGGTAGTTCAACGGAACGATGTTCTGGTGTATCTCCCTTAGGCCTCAGATTAATCTTAAATTCTCTGTAGGCATCAGCAATTCTCTTATTTTGATTAATTCTAAACGCTCCAAATGCAACACCTCCAACAATTGTAATAATAAGAATCAATATGATTATGATGCCAACGGCTGAACCAAAGAATGAGATTAGTGATTCAGTAAAAGTAGGTGGTTCAACGTAGACCTCGACACCGATTATCCATTGTAGTTTAGTTTCAACTCCTGAATCAATAATAGTTGCATTCAGGTATCTCATCCCATCGCCTTGTTCGCAGAGAATTTTTTCTAATTCCAAATCTCTAGACTCACAATCGATAATTTCAAGCCACAACCTCTGTCCATCATTTGTCACATAATCTGAGAGATTTACACCTTCCATTTCCCAAATAATATCTTTACTAATCTCAAGAGGAATACCATTCAAATTTACGGCAAATGAACGATTGACTGCATCCCAGTGGCCTAATCCAGATCTAGCTGGATTTGAACCTATGATTAGTTCTCTATTAATCGCATTTTCATCGTCAATAATATCATTACAATCATCATCCCACCCGTTCCAGATTTCATCAGCATCTGGATTGATTGTTTCTACAAGATCTTGACAATCCTCAAAAGCATAGAAACCATCCTCATCTCTATCAAAATCATAAGTCAGAGGGTCCGATTTTGTGGTCATTATTTCGTGTCCATCACCAAGACCATCTCCATCTGAATCAAATAGATTCGGATCCGTGGCAATATTGTGATACTCATCATAATCGTAGAGTCCATCCGAATCGGAGTCTAAATCGTAATAATCCTCATCGATAATATCGTCACAATCGTTGTCTTTACCATCTAGTGCTTCTGGTTGATACGGAGCACGTTCACTATCATCGTCTTGACAATCTTGGAACCAATACCAACCATCTGAATCATCATCAGGATCAGCCCAAAGTGGATTAGATCCATGTACATTCACTTCATTTCCATCAGGTAAGCCATCATCATCCGTATCACCATCATATGGGTCTGTGCTGGTGTTGTGGAATTCATCGTAATCATCGAGTCCATCGAAATCAGTGTCGAGGTCCCAGAATCCCTGATCAATTACCAAATCACAATCATTATCACTCCCATCTAGCAATTCTGGTAGAGCAGGGTTTCGATATGGATCATCATCATCACAATCTAGGAACCACTGATATCCATCATTGTCATTATCTACATCGTAACTTAGTGGATCTGAACCATGTGTTAGTATTTCTTCACCATCAGTCAATCCATCATCGTCTGTATCTTCATCAAGATATTCAGTACCATAGATATGGTATTCGGGCCAGTCCTTGAGTCCATCATTATCACGATCGGTGAAGTTGTAACCTTCATCGATATAGTCGTCACAATTGTTGTCAATTCCATCTAAACTTTCGTACGCTCCAGGATTTACGTTTGGATTGTTATCGTTACAATCTTGGAAATGATAGAACAAGTCACTATCTGCATCAGGGTCATAGACTAGAGGGTCAGTTCCCCAATATGTCACTTCAATACTGTCTGATAATCCATCGTCATCTGAGTCCGAGTCTAGAGGATCAGTACCGATGAGATTAATTTCTTGTTCATCGGTTAATCCATCAACATCTGAGTCTGCAGAAAGTGGGTTAGTGCCGTAAGTTATTACTTCATCATAATCTGATAAACCGTCGTCATCCGAGTCATAATCGTAAGGATTAGTGCCCCAGACAAGAGTCTCATTTTCATCAGATAAACCATCATTGTCATGGTCTAAATCAACATCAATTCCATGAAAAATCACTTCCCATGTGTTCAGCGTTCCATTATCCCCTGAGGATGTATCGCGTACTTTGAGAACCCACTCACCTAAACTAGATTCACCCCAGTTTTGTACCGTGTTGAATAACCAATTACTGTAGTGGTTTCCACCGTCTGAATGTCCCTCAGCCAACCAAGATTCGGTTCCTGAAGGGGAGACTAGGACAATATCTAGATCACCACGATAGGTGTGGTTGATGTCG
>DUIL01000125.1 GCA_013330385.1 Candidatus Thalassarchaeaceae archaeon | reverse complement strand
TCCATCTCTGCCATTAGGAGTTCAACTACAGGGTGCTCGATAATATCCTCTTCAGTTGCCTCCTCGTCAAGCTGTGGGATGTCAGCAGGCATCCCACGAAGTGATTCAATTAATTCTTCAATTCGTTCGACAGTCTCATCATCAATTTCTACAAGTCCTACTATTATTGATAATGCATCTTCGATATGTTCGGCCAAAGTTCTAGGATCTAATGGGCCACGTTCTGCTTCATGCAAATCCATCGGTCCAAACACCACGGGGCCTAGTTCAGTATCCATCCATTGAACACCTTGGCGCTCTTTTTTCATCAATTGTTGCTGTATTGGCCCTCCAAATGGTCCAAGAACGAACCCCCCATCTTCAACGAGGCCAGTAATTGAGATAGGAATTTCTCGAATCGCACCTGTAATCAGAACTCTATCGACTCTTCTATTCAATTCATCTACATCATCTAGAGTGATTGGTGAAATTACTCTAATCGTTCCTTTTGATTCATGGAACTCTAGTCTTTCAGAAGTATGTTCGAGCACCTGAGGATGTGGTTCGACAACAGTAACCATTCCATTATTGCTAACTATGTGATCAATCAGTGCAGCGATATATCCTCCTTTGGCTCCAATAAGTAACACATGTTGCCCTTCTCTAATCTCTAGATGGTGTAGTAGAGTAACTATCATGTGAGGTGCTGAGATTGTTTTTGCAGCATCTGATTCGGTAATTAGAAATGGTACAGGACGGTCATGCCAGAAAGGTTCCAATACGAAATCTGTGAATGAACCTACAAACACTTCTTTCATGGCTTGGGCGACTTCATTATTTACATGAATTCCATTATTTCGAAGCCTTTCAAGCAAGTCTTCCATAGGTCTCATTGCCTTCCCTCGGGGAGGATATTCAACCGCCAATCATTTGAACACGTCGCGCCCGCGTTCTCTCTCGGGGCCCGTGGTCTAGGGGTTATGACGTCGCTCTTACAAAGCGAAGATCACCGGTTCAATTCCGGTCGGGCCCACCAATAATCACTCACTAGAAGGCATTTTTGCTGTAATTACTCTTGTTTTTTCTCAATAATTGAAAGTTTGTCTCATGTGAAAGAGTCAAGAAGGGCAAGTCCAGCGAGGGGACGTGGTCGAAGAGACTGCAGCCCTCGCTTCGAGGCTGAGTAGACGCCTCCGCAAACGCGGTTGGAGCATATCCACAGCCGAGTCTTGCACAGGAGGATTACTTTCTTCGACCTTTACTGATATCTCCGGGGCCTCTAATTGGTTTGAGCAGGGCTGGATTACCTACAACAATGAAGCAAAAATGCGCGAGTTGGGTGTCGAAAAGAATGCATTTGGTAATGATGAAGCAGGAGCTGTATCTCACCAAGTTGCTCTTCAGATGGCTCGCGGCGCCCGCTATCGCTCAGATGCAGATTTCTCAATTTCCATTACTGGTATAGCAGGACCTGGTGGTGCAACTGCAACTAAGGAAGTAGGCCTCGTTCACGTAGCCGTTACTGCCGGAGATCAATTTCTTGTTCGACGACAGGATTTCGGTGAAAATGACAGACTAGATAACAAGCGCTCCTTCGTTGCATTTTCACTACGTCTCGCTCTAGAGTTGATGGACAGGGTTGATGCAGACGAGGCTCGTTTGGCAGAAGTAAACAACCGCCCCGAAGGCAGCCCTCAGTTAGACACCTCTCAAATGGACCCCAAATCTGAACAATGGGAAGGTAATTTTGCTTGGGCTAAAGAAGATTCGAAAACAGTGGCAGATGAAATTCAGCAAGTTGATCTTGCATCTCTCACAGATTGGGATGAATGAACTCTGTCGAACTTACTTCGGGAGTATAATCTTGCGATATCATCATGAGCGGTCTGGCTCGACATACATAGTATGTCGGCTGATGATTGGTCTGAGAAGCATCGGACTCTTGCAGCAGCAGGCCTAGTCGTTATGGGTTCTGAGGCTAGGATGAAAATTCAGAATTTACCAAATCTGATACCACTTATTGAAGCGGCCACATCTGCTAATACAAGGATGTTAACCGGACAGGTTATCGATGAACTGCTTACTCTCGTGCCGACTGAGGATACGATAGAATCCGTTGCCCCATCCCCTGTCAGCCTACAAGCCACACTCGCCCGACCTGAATCTGGAGAGGCAATTGGAAGAGTCCTCGCTCCGGTGCGATCTTCTGAACCCTCTCCGGCTCCCAGGCCTCATGGCCTCGAACATTACCGTCTCGATGAATTTCCAATGCAGGCTCGTGATGTGGATGCTGAAATTGAAATCCATTTTGACATAACCGGTGCATCAAAAACCGAAGGTAAAATGTCAGACATAAAATCCTTTTTTTCAGATAGGCTAAAGCAAATTCGCCATATGATGCTGGCTGGTAGAGCCTTGCCTCGCCGTCCAATTAGTGTAGTAGAGGCGTGGCGAAACCGTCAGCGGCATTCAAGTCGTGATTACGAAGTGACACTAGTGGGTTTAGTCTCGGACGCTAGATGGACTCGTGCTGGAAATCTAAGTTT
>DUIL01000072.1:6635-7737 GCA_013330385.1 Candidatus Thalassarchaeaceae archaeon | reverse complement strand
TGCTGAGTTCTCAGTTAGATTCTCAGTATTGGTAATTGAGTAGGCGAAATATACTCTTTCTGCAGTGCTATTATTCCAATCATCATTGGTATAATCACTTTCTTCATCATATCCTGTCGCAACTTGTTCTGCAACCCCCGCCTCAACTTTGCCAGCAACAAAACCTGCTAATGCCACATAGTTTAATCCTAGAATAATAATTCCTGTTACAATTAGTGCTGTTGCTTTCTGCCTGCCATCCATAGTTATCACTCAGCGTTGCACGCACGTGTATTAGAGATAAGAGATTCTATCCGTGCGAAGTGATTTTTCAACGCGTTTTTCAAGCAAATCCAAAGGCGTCTAATTCTCGCGCAAATGTGTAAATCATAATCGGAACTAAAATTACACCCATCCCATGAGAGCGCCTAATACCGATTCTTGGAGCCATTAATCCAATCATTGTGCCGATAACAAGCGTACCCACTCCTATCCAATCAGTTGAGATGTAAACAAGAACCGTGATGAAAATACATACAGAGAGTACTAGTGTTCTCAATGGTACGAGTTCGTGCACTTTCAGCATACCCTTACCTACCTCAATCATGACAGGTACTGCGAATAATCCAGCCGCCACTGTAATAGCTAATAATCGGATGAAATCAGCCGGAGGTTCGACAGCATTCCAGATATCTATTGGGTACATCATGTTGAGTGCTAGAGCGGCACCAGAGCGTGGCCGTCCTACCATGTATAGGAAACCTAGAACCATTACTGTGACAGCAGTGTTGACGGATGAGAGAATTGCAATAATCTCTAGGTCTCGCTGTTGGTTGTTGTTTACGAGATCGAGATCTGGACTCGCACCCGCTTCGGCAAGAGCCTCTTGAAATAATTCTCTATCTTCTGACGATAAATCTTCCATTCCCTCAAACATAATCAATTGAGGAACCCCTTCAAATCCAGGTTGAGTTCCATGTTCGAAATCCGCGGGGATGTAATTTGGGTCAGTTAATTTGCCCCATAAGTTTCTCGCACTCATCACCACTACAGTAGCCTGCGCTGCCGTCATTCCAGGAAGGATAGCCATCACAGAGGAAACAACCGCTGAAAGGAAAGTAGG
>DUIL01000072.1:5029-6240 GCA_013330385.1 Candidatus Thalassarchaeaceae archaeon | reverse complement strand
ACATATATGTCAATTAGATTAGCAATACCGAATAATCCTGCAAGGCTAGGGAACAGCAGGGATGCTGAAGGGATTCCAACCGGAGAACGTGCAGGTAATTCGAATACAGCCCAACCATAGAATCCAGTTAACAGGAAGTAGGAGGTGGCAACTAAAATCCCCGCCATTCTAGAACTTGCACCTAGGCGCAAATCAATGGAATCGTAGCGTCTGCGGAAGCTGAATTTTCCGAGTGGAATATTGAATTCGACTCTCTTCTTCAAAGGGAAGTTTAGTTTTTGAGTTGCTTTTTGAGACCATTCTGGCCAAGGCAGGCGTGTAGTTTCGGTCAGAATAAGAAAGGCTGAGATGAATAGTAAAAGCCAGGGTAATTGGTCACGACTCGCTTCGTATAATCCTAGACCGGGGTTGTCACCGAAAAGTAGTCTCGCAACTACTAGAAGAGGTATTGACATCAGCATTCCCATTTGTGAACCGCGTGCTGAATATGCGACACCTTGCGCCGCTTGACCCGATATCAACATCCTATGTCCTGGTAGCAAAGCCAGAGCCATGTTGTCGTCCGGCGCACCGACTAAGGCACTTGGAATATAATTCAGGAAAGTGTGTACTGTCCCACATGCTACAATGATTCCAGCAACTGCATCTAGTGGTATTCCAATACCTACTGCAATTGGTGAAAGTGAAAGAGCAATCAATGCAACATTGTTAACGTGGAACCCAGGAATTAATCCAGTTAGACAACCAAGAAACACCCCGAAGATGAAGGATGCGATTAGCCAACCGAAGTCCAATAACCAGGGGTCCACAGAATCACCTCAACGAATATCCAAGCAGAATTGCATTGTATTACCAACGCTGTCTTCAGTAGTTGACAAACGGCCGGTCCAATCAATAGGTTCGCCGATTGATTCTTGCTGGCTCGCTTCAGTTCCGTCTCCAAGTAGACAGATACGTTCTTCAGTTCCTGAATTGTAAACCCATTGTTCGCCATCAGAATCCATTTCTGCTTCTCCGGTAATTGTGACTAATCTACCAATATCCCATTTCCAAGAATTGTAACCATCACCCCAGTTTAGCCGACCAGGATCTGGTGCTTCACCAAGTGTCCAAGTTCGAGCCTCTAGGATAATTCTCCCTTCGCTCTCCGACCAAATTATAGTAGCATTGAAGCGAATTGCCTGTCCCCCTTCAATCCATTCTGTATGTTC
>DUIL01000072.1:3365-4624 GCA_013330385.1 Candidatus Thalassarchaeaceae archaeon | reverse complement strand
TCATAATCTGGTGAAATAGGGTCTGTTACCCATCCTTCAAAGGTGAGATTCTGGCCCAAATAATCGAAAGGAGAGGCGGCTACATCTAGTAGAGGAGTCACACCTTCTCCAAAGTCTCCTGTGGGATTTGCCGCTGAGGCATTGTAACCTCTGTCTAAGCAAATTATCGCTTCATCAGTAGACCATGTCAGCCTACCTGTCCATGCCTTACTAACTCCTTCAATTCCTTCATCGAGATCACTAGGGGAAGGCAGCATGCATAGAACATCATTAGGGGATGGGCCACTTAACCACCAACCGCTTGCTAGTTCATTTGCAGTTCCTTCTATTGACACAAGTTTGCCGACTTCATAAGATAAGGAGTAAGGTTCCAATTCCCAAGACAGGTCGACCATTGAACCATTACCGCCAGGATAAACTTCTACGGCTGTTGCTTGAACCAGAAGACGCCAGCGCAGGGAGCGCTGGTCATATTGCAACCAACCAGAAATTTCAACATGGCTTCCAGCCTCTACCCAATCCATGACACGGCCTTCAACCTGCATATACAACAGATGGTCAGCATTCCCATAAGAGGGGTTATCCATCAGGCTCAATGAATGGTAAGTTACATCCGGTTCTAGTGATTCACTAAGATAACCGTCTACTTTTACAGACATATTCGAGTAAGCCTTAGGATTCATCGCCACCTCTACTATCTGTACTGCCGTATATTCGATCCCATCACAATTTGAATCAGCACACTGGATTGCTCCATATCCATTGGAAGACAACCAGATTCTTCCATTCCATTCTGTGACTTCTCCCTCTACAGTAACTATGGTTCCGATAGGTGGCACATCGACATCTCTATCAACATACCAACGAACTTCCACAACAGAGTGTCCATCTACCTCGCGAATCTGCAAATCAATTCGATCAGCTTGTTCACCATATGGGTCAACAACATAACTAGTTAACACTCCTAAAACCTTCACAGTTTCCCTTGGATATTCGTGAATTTCATCAATATCAATCATATCAGGTTCACGAATAACCGCATAGAAATTCATCGTTGATACAAGCAGTAAGGATGTGAAGAACATGACCCAAAGCTTCGCCATGTTCTCTCCGATAACCGAACTGTGCTTGAACATTCACTGTGACCAACCCGCGAATGATAGACAAATATTGACTACAAATCTCACCCCTTCTGAGAACAAGGTTCATCTCATAATGACCTTCGAGATGGTATCAGGACCCGTAGCTCAGTTGGTTAG
>DUIL01000072.1:0-2997 GCA_013330385.1 Candidatus Thalassarchaeaceae archaeon | reverse complement strand
GTTCAAATCCGGTCGGGTCCACCAGTTTTGCCTCAAATTTGCGTGTTTCAGTGATAATTATACTATCAAACATGCTTGCCATGCCTTATTTCATAGTGTGCCAATCCGGCAAATTGTCGAAGCCACTTGGGCTAATACTCAAATACGGCCTGAGTCGGCCTTGCTGTGATGAGCGCCGCACGTTCCGTTAGACCTGCCTTGATGATGCTGGCAGTTTACTTCTTGAGTACATGGGCTGGAGTGGCCGCGGTTCAGGCTCAGACTGGACCCGTTCCTGATGTCAGCTTATCTTGTGATCAGCCTCAACCAATAGACGTATACCCTGGTGCAACTCGTTCAACTATCATCAATTGTAGAGTTGAAAATCCAACCGTCCACCAAGAGAAGGTTCGAATCACTATTCAAGCCGGTGTGCTTGCAGTATCCGGACCAGCCTCTCTAACTGTAGGTAGTGGTTCAGAGGTATCATTCCAAGTCAGTGTTCGTGCCGAATTGAGGGCACCTGAAGGTCAGCATCAGGTAAGTATCTCAGCAGAAGTGACTATGGCAAATGGAATTCCGGTGACTAGTGATCCAACTTCTTACAATATCATGGCAATTATCCGCCAGTTTAGCCGTCTTCGAGTAGCCTCTGAAGTCGCCTTCCTTCAATTACGTCCGAAGGTCGATTACATGTTAGTGTTCGATGTCTACAATGATGGCAATGCAATGGATCGATTTAACATCGTGATTCAGAATTATGATGATCTCAATGATGAAGGGTTCCAACTCAGTATTCCACTGGTTAGCGTTGAGATTGAATCGATGGCTCCAGCTGAGAAAATCCGGGTGCAGATGAGGACTCCGAAGAATCAAGGTTGGACGGATAAGTACTTCTCTTTGCAGTTTAAGGCCACTTCTGAATACTCTGTTCGAACCGAAGGCATACCCAATTATCAGGTTCAAACCATGACTATTTACATCCGTGGTGTATATCTGCCAGGCTTTGAATTGATTGGCACTGCAATGATGACGGCATTAGCAGCAGCAGCATTTGCAGGAAGAACCTCTAGGTACTCTGAGGATGAAGACTCAGAATTAGTAGAACTAGACTCTCGGATATTCTGACCCCCCCTGTTTGAGAATCTGTGCCACCTATGGCGGCAGCGGGTTGATAACTAACCGAGTAGACGCACAGTCTACCTTTGGGGCGTAACACATGAGTGATGGCGGACTACTTCAGAAGGCAATGGACTCACAGACGAATGCCGATGATTTGGTTGCAGCAGTAATTTCTGAACCACCATCTAGCAAAGGCATAGGTGGTTCTCCAATGATGATAGGAATGGGTCTTGGCGCCGTAGCTACTATTCTGATGTGGATTCTGTCTAACCCTTCAATTCAGAGTGAATATGCTTTAGTTCTGATAGTTCCTATACTCCTTGCAGGGGCCTCATTTTGGTTCATTTGGAATGCAACTAATAAGAAATTTGCTGGTCCGATAGCAGTAGTTCTAATCTTGCTCCTATCTTCTCCATTTTTGGCCATGAGTGTCACATCTAGTTCAATCACAATTACAGATGGTGAATTGTCTTCAGATGCTCAAACCATTGAACTTACACTTCGTGAATCTGGTGGCCTCTTTGGCTCTTCATCCGGTGATGCTGACATTTCAGTAACATATGATGGAGATGAGATATGGAGTACTTCTATGCCATTTTCAATTAACCGCGAAGATGGTTTTGGGAAGTATGGATTATTGACACTAAACATAGTGGATTTCTATGATGGTAATGCCGATGATAATAATCAATACAAAGTCACAATTGACACAGGTAGTTCTAGTGACACATTCATCTTGAATCCAACTCACCTTGAGCGAACAGTTACTGACGTAAAGAGTGGCACTATCCCTATTATGGGAGAGGGGAACGACTGTGATAATAACAAGGACAATTGTGTTATCGGTGTAGGGCTAAAATCATGGATAGGTCTACAAACATTAGCTGGAAACCCCCCAGCCCCACTCGCTCATGCCGATTTTGAATTAGATGCTATTTTATCAAAAGATGGCTCTACTGCAATTGAGTTCCCTCATGTTAATGTCGTAAACGGTGAGGCTTCTTGGGATTCACAAAGCGGCAAATACGGCTCAGGTTCTGCTATAGTAGGCGACTTTGGTTCCGAATTAGTTCTATCTGGATCTATTGAGGACATTGACAGCAATATCTACTACATCCCCATCGGCGATTGGGGAGAAAGTGATTATGGCTGCTACGAATTCACCGTAACTGTAACTCAATCACCACCATGGGGCGATCGTACTGCACACACTGCAACAACGTTCTATGAATACTCTGAAGAAGGTGGTTCAGATGATGATGCCGCTACAGAAGAGGGTTGGACTCAAGTCAACTCTTGCTGAATTAGTAGAGCATATCCTCTTCATCATCCGAGTCAGATTGCTTACTCATTCTGAAGAATGCATATCCTGTGACTGATGCACCTATTAGCAGAGCAATCACAATAGGTAATATCGATCCGTCTTCATTGTCACCTGGCTGGTACCAAGTGATTGATTCTGCACTTGCTGACCCCCCTCCGAATGCATCATCCTCAACCAATTGGGTCGGAGTGAGAATTTCACAAGTTATTCCAACTTCTTCTTCTGCATTATGGCGCCACGAGAATTGAATTGTCACCTCTGTGTTCGGGTCGATTTTCTCTCCACCCGGATAACTGCCTACATTAGTATCCACACCAGTTTCTGTAATGTCACAACCTAGGTAAACTACAGCTGATGCTGAACCTCGATTAGCAATAGTAGCCAACATGCCCACACCTGCATTCAATGATGCTCTATCATCGGTGTTGCTATATTCTAGAGACACCCACTGTATATTCGGTATGTTTGAATCGACCACGATAATAGGATCCCAAGTCAGAGGTATGAAATCTCCTCCATAATTATCCATATCCTCATCCCAGTTCCAAGCAGTTCTATATTCGACTATTTCA
>DUIL01000063.1:5505-5680 GCA_013330385.1 Candidatus Thalassarchaeaceae archaeon | reverse complement strand
ATCCAAGGCTCTAGCCCATTCCTCAACAGGGGTTTTACAGATAGAATCTTTGTCCTCTGCAGCCCCGAAGGCGGCACCATCTTCCCACGATTCAAGTGGGTCATTTGTTTGCTCGGAATCACTCATCACGCATCCCTCGGGGATTATTCCCGCACGTCGCACCTTCTTGAAGGTG
>DUIL01000063.1:4846-5192 GCA_013330385.1 Candidatus Thalassarchaeaceae archaeon | reverse complement strand
TCGCACCTTCTTGAAGGTGAGTGATTGACGACGAAGCCACTCATGGCTCGTTACGCCGCCTTAGATATTCAGCTCCGTAGTACTCCCACTGCTCCATTGTCCAACCAGCAGGAAGCCCCTCTGGAGGTAACGGAGGCAGCATTCCTAGCGGCGGTGGCGGTGGTAGATTCAATGGACTTGAGCCAGATGAGACTCCGAATTCTGACTGGTCATAGTAAAATACGTCATCTTCCCGACGTCGACTCTGAATCACAAGTGCAAGGACTAATACTAGTGCAATGCAAAGAAGCACCCCTATAGAGACAATTCCAACACTCATGATATCAAAGGAAGGAGATTTGTCATC
>DUIL01000063.1:0-4499 GCA_013330385.1 Candidatus Thalassarchaeaceae archaeon | reverse complement strand
TCTACAGGGTCTACAGGGTCTACAATCACAGGTTCTGTTGCATAAATTTTGTATTGCTCCTGAGTCGCTCTATCGAAATTTTCAGCATCAACTGCTGTAACAATTAATCCCACATAATCTCCAAGAGTAAGTCCCTCACCCGAGTTTGCTAAGGCCAAAAATGGACCGAAATTGTAAGACACTCCGAAGTCATTACAAATTCCAGTAATACTGTTGCATACACTCCAGTGAACCTCAATATCAGTGAGTTCTAAATCACCTACATTGGTTATTGTTATGCTAGGATTTGCTCCGTATTCAGTTGATTCAACTGATATTAACAAATCTCCAATTCCCATTGCGTCAGCCCAAACTAACGGCAATTCGTTAACAATGGTGACTGTAATGAGAGCTGAACTTGAGGAACCGTGGCGATCTTCAGCAGTAATTGTGACTAATTCCTCTCCTGCTTCATCCCAACTCATAGTAGCGATTCCAGAAATCGGATTGTACTGAACTGCTCCAGGTACAAATGTCGAGACCGTGATCCATATTTCTTCATCCGAGTCATCAACATCGGTTACTATCTCGATGACATTGAGATTAATCCGATCTCCTGTCTGCACGGTAATCTCTGCATTTTCACCAATTACTATTTCTGGTGCATCGTTGACATTGTTGACATGATAGGAAATTACAGTATCTGACTCTTTGAATCCATCAGAAGCTCGGATAGTTAATTCGGCCATGCCGAAGCCATCATCATCAATTGCTGCTACATTCAGAGTATGTCCACTGATGCTGACATCCATTAGTTCAGGATTACTATTTTCAATGATTGTTATTATTAAATCAGCGGCTGGAACTGATTCTCCACTGTCATCTGTATCAGTCAGGTATTGAGTCAGCACAACGCTGTGAGAGCCACCCTCATCAAAAGATTGGGAAGGGATACCGGCCCATCGGGGTTGACCATTCTCAATGACGTTGAATAGCATAGTTCCTGAGTTTGTATCCTCTCCATCACTAATTGTAACGAAAATCCCCTGCGACATTGGGGCTCCTTGGTTGTCATAGATGATGCTGGAGAATTCTACGGTTAATTCCAAAGTACTAGAATCATAAGAAATGAATTGTGGAGCATTGCTATCAATGGTTAGTAAGGAAAGAGGAGTTTCCATGTCATTAACGAGACCTACTATCGAGACCGATTCGAGAGTTTCTACCGGCACAGTAGGGATTCCCGCATATCCGTCATCGCTGCTGGTTAAAACCAAAGGTAGAGCATTTTGCAGAGCGAAGGCATCTTCTGTTATTTCCCAATCTGACGTCTGGCCTCCTGCATCAGTCCACTGCATGCGAACATCATATGACCCAGCAGTAGCTGTCAACGGAGGAGTAATTGTATGTACATAACGAGAATTGCTATCAGAACCTATGACTTCAACTGAAGTTATCCATGCATTATCCCAAGATTGGCTACCATGTGCTGCATACTGTAATTCAGCCGTCATACTAGACATGTCATCGATTAAGTCGTTAGCCAAGGCGGTTGATTCAAACTGTATTGGAGTACCACGCTGGACTATTGAATCGCCAACTGTGTTCGGACGGTTGGGTACTGGAGGCATGTCATGAGGGGTCATTTCGTCGGCGTAATCATTGCCAGGTACCTTGTCCGTAACTAAGTCAGATAGACGAGCACGGAAAGAGGAAGTGCCTGAAGGAAGCATGTTAACATCCGAACTGTCAAAGTTCGTTGAATAGGACTGAGTTCCTCCGACTCCAAGTTGGTTGAGAGCAACACTACCAAGGTTGATTTCCTCACCTCCATGCAGGTGATAAATGGTGATGGTACCACCATCGTTGTATGCCTCGACGCCATTGTTTCTGACGTCAACTTCGAGTTCAAGGGTATCTCCTGCAACGAATCCTTGATTGCCATTAGAATTGCTTACTTCAAAGTCAGTAATACCAACATCAATCAAGGGACCCATGTTACTATCTGTTGCTGTGAGAACGTGCTCACTACTAGCGCCAGTACTTGGCGCCCCCGTCATCAAAGCGGCCACTACAAGGGCGTTTCCTGATCCTCCACTAACTTGGCCACTTGGAACCGACCAACTGTATGAAGCACTGCCGCCAGATAATGCGACACTTTGGAATCCACTACCACTACCGCCAGATTGAGTACGATATTCTCCATCGCTCATCAACCATGATTTCCAGCAATTATGCCCCCTACTTCCGTCAGTATAGGAGTATGAATAGCAAGTCTCCTCCGTCATTGCCGCATAGAGATACATGCTGGAGGGTGGTGAACCTGAACCAAGATATTCAACCTCAATAGTGACATCTAAATTAGAACCTGAGCCACCAACGCTGGCCAATAGAGAATATTGGCTAGTAGTGGCTGAAGTCATCCCACCTCCACTTGAGAACATAGAATCATAGCAGGTGTTTGAGCCACAGCCACTTACTCTCTTGTCGATTCTGTCTCCCCAATATGAGTCTGGAGCGCCACCTGTTGACCACGGCCAGTTGTATCCGGGCGTATTTCCAGCCCGAGTGGTATCTGTATCACCATATGATACCGATTGGTAAGAGATGTATACAAAATCGTCAGGATGTTGGTTTTTGATGCTATTATGAGCTGGGCTACCATACTGATAACAGTAAACACAATTGTCTGAAGTAACGTACTGTGAAAATACAGGATGCCCTGGACTAGTCACGAATCGAGCTTCTTCCTCAGCGGCCAATTCTTCTCTAACTGTAGCCTCTTCTTGGAAGACAAAGTAACCCATCGCTGACACCGTTAGCATCAGGAGTGCCATCGTGATACTAGAAATCTGATTGGCTCTATAAGCAGGGCTCATTGGATTAGCGTTCTTGCTTGAGTGTATAATGCTGCTGTATTGGTGACTAAGTGAAAAATGCGACCCTACGGGTCGGAATAAAGGGTTTTTTGAGGGGACAGTATTTCGTATCATAAACGTTCGAAGGACTTTTTGACCATATAGAAACGACCGGACATGTCCGGAAAACAACTGTTTTTGAACCATAAAACTAATCCGTCAAGAATCGATTATCAATCGTCTGGTTAAATGATTTGACTATTTTAACAATCGAAGGTATTGAATCACAGACCCCGCCGCATCTCATTCGTGACCTCCAACGAAACCCATGATTGGATGGCCCTGAGGGAAGATGACGGCCGGGCTTACCTTGTCAATCGAGTGCCGGGTGAAGTGAAAATTAAGGGACTTGGACGCTTTGATCCCATAACACTCCTAAATGGTTATTCCATTGGTGACAGAATAAGAGTCGGACATAAGTCTTTGACTATTGTAGATGCATCACTTCCCGAAGCACGAAGAAATATGAATCGAAGGGCCCAAACTATTGGAATAAAGGATTCAGGTTTCCTCATTTCTTGGATGGGGATTGGAGTCGGAAGTCGCGTACTGGAAGGCGGTCATGGCTCTGCCGGACTTGCAATGAATTTAGCCAATGTCATGGGATCTAGAGGGACACTAATCTCGGTTGAGAATCGCCCCGAACATGCAGAAGTAGGGCGCTCCAATATGGAAAGAATGTCTGAGTTTTCTAGTGAGTTCCCCGATTGGCATTTGCTTGAAATGGACCTCGCAGAATCAGCATCCAAAGTAATAGAAATCTGTGGTGAATTAGATGCAGCCATTATCGACATAGCAGAACCATGGACTGTTGTCAATAATATTGCTGAAACACTGAGGGTAGGAGGTCGTTTGGCCTGCTATTGTCCAACTACAATACAACTTGAGAAATCATGGAATGCCTGTGAGGAACAAGGCTTAGTGATTGAATTCGCAGGTGAAATGGTCGAAAGACGATGGAGTAAGGCTGCAAAGGGTGGTGTTCGACCTGGAAATCAACCGATGGGGCATACCGCATTTTTGCTAATTAGTGCAAAGATTGCTGACGAAGAAGAGTAATCCTTCGAGCATCCGACCATAGGTCGGAATGATTCAATTCAATAACGAAGAATAACGCGCTCGGTTCATGCGAGACAGTTCCGCGTGGAAACCGACCTCCTATCGAACCCACACCGTAGGTCAGGTCGTCGATAACGGAGCCGACCTTGTTGGCAAAGAGGTTAGTGTAGCAGGATACGCCGAGACTGTTCGAGGCAGAGGAGCCATTTGCTTCCTAATGCTACGTGATGGAACTGGGCACATTCAGGCATTCCTGAAGAAAGATAACATGGATGAAGCTACATTTGAGGCGATTCAGTCCGTTTCTAGAGAGTCAACAATACAAGTCACTGGATCTGTGGCACAGAAGCGCCCACCTAAGGTGCCAGAGGGAGAGCCACTACCGCCTGCTGAATATGAGATTCAAGTCTCAAGTGCACAAATTCTCTCAATGGCTGGAACTCCACTTCCTGTCGGAGTTACGGATGATGTCCACGTTGGACTTGACATCCGTCTTGATAATCGTCACTTAGATTTGCGACGTGCACATGTCAATGCAATGTT
>DUIL01000131.1:3873-8794 GCA_013330385.1 Candidatus Thalassarchaeaceae archaeon | reverse complement strand
CAGTTGAAGTTCTTCGCGGAGACTTTGGATTCCCAAATAGTGTGAAAACAGATTCCCGTGGCAAGAGACTCGGTCAGAGTCGCGGCCGTGCTGGAGTAAAGTCCACTATTGCAAGTGTCGATACAAAGAACGGACTCGTCTATGTCGACGGAGTTACAAAAACTACTGCTGATGGGAAAGAAGAGGCAGTTCCTCTTCATCCATCTAACCTAATTGTCACCAAATTGAACGATGCAGATCCGCTACGAAGGAAGCGCATCGTAGAGCGTTCTAACGGAGGTGCTGAACAATGAGCAGCAGTCACATGAAGAGACTTACAATGCCACGCAGTTGGCCACTTACTCGAAAGACCGAAATTTGGGTGCAAAAGCCAAACCCTGGTGGTCACAGTGATGAGATGTGTATGCCTCTTGGTGTAATTCTTCGAGATGTCATGGAACTCGCACACAGTCAGAGAGAAGCCAAGCGAATGCTGGCTACTCGTAAGATTCTCGTCGATGGAAGAGTTGAGACCGATGCGGGTCGAGGAGTTGGACTGATGGATGTTCTGACAGTTGGGGAGGACAGCTACCGATGTATTCTCGATCAAAACGGCAAACTTCGATATCGCTCAATATCTGATAAATCCGCAGCCACAAAACTATGCCGAGTAACTGGTAAGTCTACAATCCGTGGTGGAAAGACACAGGTTCACTTGCATGATGGACGAAATATTACCGTCGATGACGCAAATCAATACAATTCAGGAGACACACTAGTGGTGTCGCTCCCTAGTCAAGAAATCGCAGGCCATCAAGCATTCTCAGAGGGTTCGATGGCTTACCTTACTGGTGGTAGCCACATAGGAACCACGGCCAAGGTAGTCTCAAGAGACATTAAGCGTTCATCCAAGGCTAATGAAGTACAATTCGAAGACTTTGGCACTATTGCAGACTATGTTTTCATCATAGGTTCGCCAAAGGACCTTCCATTGGAGGAATCTGCATGAGTGAGAGTGCAAATCCAATGTTGTCGCCAAGAATCACCAAGGTGACCGTGAATATCGGTGTTGGTGAGGGTGGAGCACGTCTCCAACTGGCTGAGCGAGTTCTTGAATTATTAACTGGAATGAAGTCAGTTCGTACAATTTCCAAGACCACAAATCGTGACCTCGGAACTCGCCTAGGTGCACCTATTGGCTGTAAGGTTACTATGCGTGAATCAGAGAATATTCAATCATTCCTCAAGGATGCATTCTGGGTTCGAGAGAACACATTGCCAGGGTACAACTTTGACCAATCAGGCAATCTTTCTTTCGGCATAGCTGACTACACAGATTTCCCTGAGCAGAAGTATGACCCAGATATAGGAATCTTCGGAATGGACATCAATATCGTACTCGAACGCCCCGGTCACAGGGTGTCACGTCGTCGCCGACGTAGCGCCAAGGTGGGAATGGACCACCGAGTGGGCAAGGACGAGTCTAAGGAGTGGTTCAAGGAACACTTCGGGCTCACCATAGTGGAGGAGTGAAACATGGCAAAGGATCATGGAGAAGAAATCGGTAGAAGTAACGGCTGTCGTCGTTGTGGAAGAAAACGCGGATTAATTCGCCGACATGGCCTTAGATTGTGCCGTCAGTGTTTCCGAGATGTGGCCCCACAAATTGGATTCAAGAAGTATGCGTGAGGTGATGAAGGATGCAATTTGACCCATTAAGTGATGCTTTTGTCCGTATTTTCAATGCGGAGCAAGCCGGACACTACGAAGTTACAGTTAGCCCAGCCAGTAAATTGCTAGGTAGTATGCTGTCAATTATGCAGAAGTCTGGATATGTCGGAGAATATCAATCGATCGAAGATGGTCGTGGCGGTTCATATCGCGTTGAGTTGATTGGCGCAATAAATCGCTGCGGGGTAATCAAGCCACGACACTCAATCAAGAGGACTGATTATGATAAGTGGGAGTCGCGCTATTTGCCGGCTCAAGATTTCGGCTTACTAATTTTGACAACTAATCAAGGTGTGATGAACCACCACGATGCGAAGAAGGAGCGTGTCGGCGGGCGATTGCTCGCGTACATCTTCTGAGGAGGGATAGGTATGCCAAAATTAGACATGATTTCTCATCAAATTAACATCCCAGAGGGTGTTACAGTAACCATTTCAGGTGATGATGTGACTTTTGCAAAGGATGGTAAGTCCTTGACTCGAGAGTTCCGTCATCCTCGATTAGAAGTGCAAAATTCTACAGAAGGAATTCAAGTATTCTGTAATTTACCACGCCGCAAAGAGAAGGCTCTTGCAGGAACCTGGGCTGCACATCTAAACAATATGGCTCGAGGTGTTGACTCGGGCTTTGAATACAAACTCAAAGCAGTTTACTCTCACTTCCCTATGACTCTCAAAGTACAGGGTAATGAGATGACAATTACCAACCTCTTCGGAGAGAAGGTTCCTCGTGTAGCAGCACTACCGTGGACACCTGCTGAAGTCGAAGTCAAGGTTCAGAACAAAACCGAGGTTACAGTTTCAGGTGCAGATCGTGAGAAGGTAGGGCAAACTGCAGCCAATATTGAACGGTCTTGTCACATTAAGAAAAGAGATAGACGTGTATTCCAGGATGGGATTTACATAATCTCCAAGGGGAATGAATGAGGGGGTATCTGAATGGAATACGAAAACATGACAGTTGCTGAACTCAAGGAATTGCTTCGCGCAGCCAATCTACCAGTATCTGGTAAGAAGGCAGAACTCATTACTCGCTTACAAGAATCTAGCGACATCCCTGAATCAGTTGAAGAGACAGATTTAGATGTTGAAGAATCAATTGATGAAATTGATGATGATGACTTTGAAGGCGAGGAATATTTCGAAGATGATTGGGATGATTTCCACACAGCTCGACAAAAGCCAGTCCTAGACGATGAAACCAAGGCTGCCTTGAAGACTCGTTCAGCTCAGAAGAAGAAGCAACCTAAATTCCGACGTCAAGAATGGTTCCGATACAAGCGTCTTTCTCGAACTGGTTGGAAGAAGCCTCGCGGTGATGACTCAAGTCAGCGCAAGAATCGCAAGTACCGCTCACCAATGGTTCGTATTGGTTACGGTAAGATTGCTGATGTAAGAGGTCTTCACCCATCAGGATTTGAAGAAATTATTGTTGAAACCGCGGGTGACTTAGATGGCCTTAATCCTGAACTTCAAGCAATCAGGATAGCCGCATCAGTAGGTAACCGAAAGAGAGCTTCAATTCATGACCGAGCCGATGATCTAGGTCTACGCGTTCTAAACAGGCGCCGCTTCAAGCGCAAGGGGGACTTACAATGATGATCACAAATCAAAAGCGCCTCGCTGCTGAAATTTTCAGTAAGCGTGAGGGTAGAAAGGTAGGAGTCCATAGAATATGGGTCGACCCAAGTCCACAGGCATTGGATGATGTTGCTAACGCAGTTCAAAAAGAAGATGTCCGCCGTCTGATTGAAGAAGGAATAATCAAGGCAAAACCATTAGTTGGTAATAGTCGAGGCCGAGCTAGAAAGGCTGCGGCTCAGAAGGCGAAAGGTCGCCGTACAGGACACGGTTCTAGAAAGGGAACTGCTAACGCAAGACATCCTCGCAAATCCCGATGGATGAGAACCATACGAGCCCAGCGCAAAGAACTGAAGACTATGCGCGAGGACGAATCAATTAATCCATCACAATACCGCTACTACTACAGAAAGGCAAAGGGCGGCTCATACCGTTCAATTTCCCACATGCGATCAAACATGGAAATCGATGGGATAAAGCTCGGAGGTGAGCAGTAATGGCACATGGTAAGAATCAGAGATTGCGATACAAGCGTCGACGTAATGGAGAGACTGACTATCGTCGTAGAATGCGTATGCTTCGCGGCGGCATGGTTAGAGCAGTGGTACGTGTATCGAATACACAGACAATTTGCCAACTCGTAGACTACCAATCTGGTGGCGATGATATTCTCGTATCCATTGATGGTAAAACCTTAGTCGACAAGTTTGGCTGGCCAATCGACGCTTCAAGAAAGTCGGTTCCAGCCAGTTACTTGACAGGATTTGCCATGGGTAAGGCTGCTATGGCAGCAGGACACGATGAGGCCATTCTGGACATAGGTTTGGCTGCAGCAACATCTGGAAACCGCGTCTTTGCAGCCCTCAAAGGAATGATCGATGCAGGTCTTGAAATGCCGCATGGTGAAGATGCCTTGCCTGAGGACGATCGAATTAATGGATCACATATTGATGAATCGATTGCGAATGCAGTCGAGTCCACCAAGAAAGCAATTGAGGGGGCTAAAGCATGAGTGAGGAAGAAACCGACATAGTAGAGGCCGCTCCGGCAATCGCCCCTGGTCTAGCACTTGCTTTGGCACAGGAAGAGGAAGGTTCTGACACCCGCCGAAGGCGTGGCCCCGACCCTCTCGCAGCACTAAGAGCATGGCAACCTAGAACTCGACTTGGTCGAATGGTTGCTGGTGGACAGATTCTAACATACGAGGCTGCATTAGCAACCGGACTACCAATTCGAGAGGTTGAGATTGTAGATGCACTTATCCCTGATTTAACTGATGACGTTCTTGCTGTTAACATGATTCAGCGAATGACTGACTCAGGTCGCCGTGTACGATTCAATGTACTATGTGTAGTTGGGAACAGCGATGGTTATGTTGGACTTGCAATATGTAAGGGTAAAGAAGTCGCAAGCACAATTCGAAAGGCTATTGATAAGGCTAAGTTAAATCTAATTCCAGTAATGCGTGGAGACGGATCTTGGGAATCTAGCGGTGGTTCTGGAACTAGCGTCCCTCTCAAGATTACAGGACGTTCAGGTTCTACTAGAGTTACTTTGATGCCGGCTCCTGCTGGAAAGGGTCTAGTAATCGGAGATTATGGTCGCCGTGTTCTGACTCTTGCAGGAATTAC
>DUIL01000131.1:0-3485 GCA_013330385.1 Candidatus Thalassarchaeaceae archaeon | reverse complement strand
ACCTACAATGCTCTTGTCGAACTAAACAAAACTCGAATTATTGACGCTGATCGTAATCGCCTCAACATCACTAGCGGGAGGGGTGTACAATGACCTTCCTAGTTGTTAGAGTTCGAAGTGATCGCGGTGTCGAGAGAGGAATTCGAGACACAATGGGCATGCTCAACTTGACACGTATCAACCACGCTACTATAGTCCCTGAGAGCGAAACTTATTCTGGAATGCTTCAGAAGACCAAGGATTTCGTCACTTGGGGTGTTGTAGATGCAGATACAATCGAGAATCTCTTGAACACACGTGGACGTATGGTAGGAAATAAGCCAGTTGACAATGCTGCGATTAAGGCAGGTTCAGAGTACAAGACAGTCAAAGCATTCGCCAAGGCACTAGCCAATGGCGAGGCTACAATGAAGTCTGTAGAGGGGCTAAAGCCAGTTCTACGTCTTCATCCACCTCGTGGCTCAAAGGGCTGGGGTGGCATCAAGCGAGCTTACACTGTTGGTGGAGCTCTTGGTTTCCGAGGCGAGGACATAGGTGCCCTCGCCGAGAGGATGATTTGAGGTGAGATGAATGGTATCAAGAACTAACAAATTCCGCGGACGCAGTAGATATCATGGCCGTGGTAAGAAAGCCGGCCGAGGTGCAGGTTTGCGTGGAGGAAGAGGTAATGCTGGAATCAACAAGCATCGCTTGATGACTCGTCTCAAGTATATGCCAGGTCACTGGGGTATGCATGGATTCAATCGTCATCCTAGTCTTCGCAAGGTCAATGTTAGCATTAACCTAAAGGAAATAAGTCAGACTGTAGAGGGTGATGAGGTCAATCTTGGAGATATGGGATATGACAAATTGCTTGGCAGTGGACGTATCGATAGAGCAATGAAAATCACAGTAGCCTCTGCTAGTGCCCGCGCGATTGAGAAGGTTGAGGCTGCAGGCGGATCAGTCATCCTCGAAGATGGCGATGACGAAGAATGGGAAGAGGAATAATCCTCAATATAGAATATAATTAATGATAATTGGGGGGTTCTGAAATGGTAGACCGTAAACCATCAGTAATCGGAATTCTCGCAATGTCAATTGTATACTGGGGTGCTCTAGTTTGGTGGCAGAAGGATGCTCTTTTCGGTGAAGATACAGTAGCTCAAGCAAAGGCTCTGAAAGTATTAGCGGTATCTGTTCCCTATGTGTTTTTCATTATTTGGGGTACAGGAAACGATCTCCCTGAGAATATTACTGAAATACCATACCTCGGACGGTTGCTAAAACCAGGTATCTGGTTATTGTTCATTACATCTTTCTTTGTAGTTAGTTGGCAAGACCCTTCACTTGTAGGGATACTACTTGTCGGAGTTGGTTTGCTAGGTTTAGCATCAGCCCTTGCCCTTGCTTGCTTGATGTATTCGGGGGAAGAATCTAGTAGACTGTATGCTTTATCGCGCCTAGTAGACGTATATCCTTCAATAACTAAGCCAGAAGGTCACGTTCGCTTTAATCAGAAATTATGGACTACAACCCTCGTTCTCATCATCTACTTCATGATGACGAATGTTATGATTTGGGGTCTATCCGACTCTACCCTTGACGTTTTCTCTTCCTTCCGAGCAATTATGGCCGGTGCATCCGGTTCGATAATGCACTTAGGTATTGGACCAATCGTTACAGGTTCGATTATCATGCAGTTGTTTGCAGGTGCAAAAATCATTCAATTAGATCTTCAAGATTCATCCGACAAGATGCTATATCAAGGTGTACAGAAAATCCTCGTTCTCCTTATGATTCCTATTGAATCCATACCTCAAGTTTATGGATTCCTTGACCCACATGAAGATGTAATTCTACAGTTTGGTATTGGATGGGCAAACGCACTTATCGTCGCTCAACTTTTCATTGGTTCCTATCTTGTTTTCCTTCTTGATGAATTGGTCAGCAAGTGGGGAATAGGAAGTGGAATTTCTCTATTCATCGCTGCTGGTGTAGCCCAGTCTACATTCGTCGGAACCCTATCTCCATTGCCCGTAGTTCAGGGCTCACCAATGTCTCTAGAAAACCCCCCTTCTGGAACTTTGCCTATGATATTCTACACCTTACGTACGGCGACGAATTCAGATTTAGTTTCCCAGAATGGTTTCGAGACAATACTTCTGAATCATGCGAATCCTGTTGCTGCATTGGTTTCATCCGTAATTGTGTTCCTAGTCGTAGCCTATGCTGAATCTAGTAAGTTGGAACTTCCTTTGACACATGGAAAGGTTCGTGGTCATCGTGGTCAGTACCCAATACGCTTGGTGTATGCAAGTAACATTCCAGTGATTTTGATGGCTGCTCTACTGGCTAACGTTAACATGTTTACACTACTATTTTGGAGCCATCCTGTGCTGTCAACTGTTCCGATACTTGGGAGCAATGCAGCTGATTTACATCTCTTCGGAAATACTTACAATATGTCTTATGCACATTGGTTCGGTTCCTATGAAGTAGGAGCTACAACACCTTCGGGCGGATTCGCTTGGTATTCCTCAATGGTCAATGGAGTAGGAGATTGGTTGTTGCCTTTGCTTAACCAATCTGGCGATGCATATGGTCACTCATTAGGGCAGATAATGATCCACGTATTCACGTACGTATTCTTCATGACTGCCGGTTCAACAGTCTTCGCGAAGTTCTGGATTGAAACCACAAATATGGGCTCAAAAGATGTTGCAAAGCAGATTGAGCGTACAGGAATGCAGATACCTGGATTCAGAAAGAACCCAGTAGTTCTAGAGCGTATTCTTGAGCGATATATTCCACCTGTAACTATCTTCTCTGGTGCCTTCGTGGGACTTCTAGCAGCCGGTGCAGATCTATTAGGAACGGTGGGTAATGCAACCGGAACTGGTCTGCTTCTAGCGGTAGGAATTATCCTCAGAACATATGAACAGATTCAGAAAGAACAGGCAATGGAAATGCATCCAGTTCTGCGAGAATTCTTCGGCGCTGAATGATTGCCACAGGCTCTTTTCATATCCATAAGAGTCATTAGTTTTGGCTTGTAATAGTTAATATTGATAAGACCTCTGATTTCTATCTAATAGCGGCGCAGCACATCGATTAGACCTCTGGTCGTTCTCGTCACTTTCATATACCCGGGGGCGGTCGGCGGGCTGCTGCGTCAGACTGGCGTTGGAGACTGAGGACCAATAGGTCCGGTGAAGTTCTCCATCAAGTCAGACGTAGGCCGAGGAAATGCGGCCGCGAACTTGATTCGCGGTCAAGAGGTGAACCATGTTCAACTTGACCCCCGACATAGGGGGTGCAAGAAGCAGATTATTTCGATTCAAATTCAAAAAATAGAATCGGTGTTCTGCGTCAATTTCAATAAGAATCAGCTAAAACTTGTGATCCACTCGATACTTCCGTTAGGATTGTGATTCCGCTCACGCGAAATCCGGTTGATCCTGCCGGAGGCTACCGCTATTGGAGTTCGATTAAGCCATGCGAGT
>DUIL01000106.1 GCA_013330385.1 Candidatus Thalassarchaeaceae archaeon | reverse complement strand
AAGGTCCATGAGATCTAAATTCAGTTTACCAACCTTAGCAAGAGTTGTGACTAATCCTTCAATTAAATCTTGAATCCATCCTGAACCTTCCCTCCAATCTGTATCCCTAGCCCTTGCATACCATGCTAATCTCTCCATACTGACACGAATGCATACATTCGAATTATTTTCCAATGCTGGGAGTGCTGCCTGTGCGATTGCTGAACGTAGAGGTTGTTCAGCAAAAGGAAGACCAGCGATAGAAATTACAAGGCAGTTTCGTGAACGTGCAATTCTAGCCAATTCACTGGCAGCTCCCGAACCAGTACCACCACCCAAACCGGCCATTACAACAACCAATTCAGCCTTGTCGAGAAGTGCAGACATCGAGGACAGTCCCTCGGCAAGGCGATGTGCTGCTAGAGCTGGAAGTGCTGCAGCACCATTACCATCGCCAACTGCATCCAAATGTAAGCAATGGGCTTGAGGCGAGCCTCGGAAGGACTCTTCATCGGCATCAATCAAGAGCAAATCTGCAAGATCAACACAGTTCCTGTGGGCTGCATCAGCCCAGATACACCCAAGCCCCCCGACGCCACAGATGAGTATCGCGCCCTCATGCATGATACCGCCATGTTAGAGGTAGTACCTTGAAAGTGCGGGTCAATCATATGTCAAATAACGCTGATATTTTCTTCTTTCATCTCTTGCCCAAGCATTGTCTGGTTCTACATCGAGAACCTGCCCATAGTATTCTACAGCCTTCTCGAAATCAGAAAGATAGCGCCCATTCAAGTGGGCTAGATTATTCAACACCGGGACACATTGTGGTGATTCACTTAACATTGAAAGAAGAATAGATTCAGCTTTGGTTATATCCATCATTTCCATTGCATCTTCAGCCTCATCCAATTTCGATATCTGCTCATCAGTGAGCCGGTAGATATTCTTCCAAACTGGACCCGCCATCAATTAATCCAAAGCGTTGATTCGTATGAGGTTTCGCAGGTTGATGGTAGAGTATGATGCTCCCTCTTGATTGAGGACCCCGTAGGGGTCAAACTGAAACCTTGATAGCCCTAAGTCCGCTGGAATGCTCGTCAATAGAGGCCATAAGATGAAGATACATCAACTGACCTCTCAAAGGCTGCTGGTACTGGCCTGCTTCGCCTTACTCTTGGCAGGTTCCTCACAAGCATATTCTACAGGGATAGGTGGAGATGAAGATGGAGAAGGTGATGTATCTCTAGCGGGTTGTACTTGCCATTCCGAAAATCCTGATAATTCAGTCACTCTGATACTTGATGGTATGCCGTACCACTACGTAGGTGGCACAGATTACTCTCTAACAATTCAGATGATTGGGGGGCCCGATGTTGACACCTCATCCAACACAGGCGGATTTTCCTTGAGAGTCAGCCAAGGAACTCTTGGTGGAGCTGAAGGATTTGAGTCTGAAACACACCATTGGGATGATGATCCTGCAACTCTGACACACAGTGGTTCAGGAGCAGAAAATGCAGAACGGACTTGGCATGTAGTTTGGACTGCCCCCGAGAGTGGTGCTGGAATAACCACATTTTGGCTAGCAGGAAACGCAGTCAATGGAGATGGTGTGCCATCCGATTTAGATCGTTGGAACCGATTAATTACATCCGTAGATGAAGGTGGTGATGATGGTGCAACGAGAACTGTCTTTAGTGGCAATGGAGAAATCACCCCACCTGCGCCTTCTGAAACACATGTCGATTTACATGAAATGGGGGCGGCACTCCGCGCCCACTGGCTGGGCCTTCTAGGATTTGGTGCAGTGATTCTTGTAATCATATTCTGTGGACTTCTACTTAGATATGGTTTTTCAAGGCATCATGTAGGACGAAGTAATCTACTCAAACTTCGCATTAAATATTCACGCAGAGGTGACCAACTATGAAGGATGACATGGTTTTGAAACTCTTACGAGAAGTCGAATCCGGCAAGGTTAGCGTTGATGATGCTCGTACTGCACTTGATGGAGTGAGTCTTAGCGAGGATACTTACAATGCCGCAGTAGACCATGGTGTATTCAATGAGCCTGAACCCGGAAGCATTGTTCGTGCTAGTATATCTCCCTCAGGAGATTCATGGTTGGTTGTGGTCTTCGCACTCTGGGGGGTATTATGGACACTCTATTGGGCAGGAACACTTTCTTATGGATTGTATAACCATTGGGATCAACAACGGCTCTCATTCCATCTTGCTATGACATTACTTACCGTAATTATGATGGGAATCGTGTATATGAGATTTGTAATGCCAGATATAGTAATTGTAAAACATAGAAGAAACAAATACATTACTCCTAATGATCCAGAAGGATGGCAACAGTACGAGGTGTGATAGATGGCAAGACGATTCCGACTCCGACCACTACCTGGTGCCGAAGAAAATGTACACGAGAATAATCCTGTTCTTGACCGTAGAGAATTCATGCGCTATTCATTCAACACCGCTGCGGGCGTCATCACAATGGCTAGCCTAGGTAGTATTGGTTTTGCTTCACTCCTAATGGGAACTTCCGATTCATCGGGAGGAGAT
>DUIL01000011.1:4856-11466 GCA_013330385.1 Candidatus Thalassarchaeaceae archaeon | reverse complement strand
TTAATTATCTTGGTTCTAAATTAATGCGCGCAGTTATCGGTACGAACAACGTAGATAATTGTGCAAGAGTTTGTCATTCGGCAACGGTCAAAGGAATGATGACAGTATTTGGTGCTGGTGCAGGGACAAACAGTCTTGGAGATATTGATGTAACTGATTTGTTATTGGTTTCAGGTTGTAATCCAATACACGGTCATCCAGTTACAGGTTCACGAATCAAAAGGGCACGTAAGCGAGGGATGGGAATGATAGTAGCAGACCCTAAGAAAACAACTCTTGCCAAGATGGCCGATGTCCATCTTCAACTACGTCCTGGGACTAATGTTGCTCTCTATCAAGGATTATCTCATATTATCATAAGGGATGGATTAGAGGCTAATTCTGAGTGGATGGACTCTCGCACTGAGAATCTTGAACCATACAAAAAAATGTGCTCAGTAATGACGCCAGAAATTTGCTCTTCAATAACCGGCGTACCTATTGATGATCTCGAAGCCGCTGCAAAGATGTATGCAACATCTAGTGCGGCAATGTCAGTCCATGGTTTAGGTATGACAGAACACAGCCATGGTTCTGAAGGTGTTATGGCCTTGTCTAGCCTTGCCTTACTAACAGGCAACGTTGGAAGACCTGGGACCGGTATTAACCCACTACGCGGGCAAAATAATGTTCAGGGTTCATGTGATATGGGTGCCCTACCTAATGTTTACACAAATTATCAATCAGTTGATGATGAAGCGAATAGGAAATCATTTTCTGAAATATGGGGTGTTGAAACCCCTTCTAATAGCGGGTTAACTTATCCTGAAATGTTGCAAACTGTAGGCAATCAAAATGGACTTCGTTCATTGTACATGATAGGTTCAGATATTGCACATACTGATCCTGACAACTTAGCTGTTAAGAAAGCACTTTCTAATCTTGATTTATTGATTGTACAGGACATATTTTTCTGTGAATCCGCTAAGTTCGCTCACCTTGTCCTACCTGCTGCCTCTTTCCTTGAGTCAGATGGAACCTACACAAATGGAGAGAGGAGGGTGCAAAGGATCCGTAAGGCCATTGAATCTCCAGGTGAAGCCAAAGAGGATTGGATTATTGTTGCTGAATTAGCACAACGCCTTGGTCACGATATTCTTGCAGGTCCGAGTCCTTCGGAGGTCTGGGATGAGTTGGCCAGCCTTACTCCAAACTTTAGAGGAATTAATTACTCCAGACTTGAATCTCCAGAGGCAGTTCAGTGGCCTGCTCCTAATGCGGGACACCCTGGGACTTCTGTCATGCATTCCGAACAGTTCAGTCGTGGTTTAGGGCATTTCGCGGCTCCCGAATATTCAGAACCCAATGAAAGGCCTTCAGATGAATTCCCCTTCATATTAGTTACTGGGAGAAATATTTACCACTATAATTCAGGAACCCAAACGCGTCGCACAGAGTTAGCTAAATTTAGAGACTCAGATTATCTTGAAATGAATTATGAAGATGCCAATTCACTAAGTATCAGCAATGGTGATGAAGTTTGGATTTCTAGTCCACGGAACCGCATCAAAATGATTGCTCAAGTCGGAGATTCGATGAGAAAAGGCAATTTATTCACAACATTCCACTTCCCAGATATAGGAATTAACAGTGTCCTTTCGTCTTCAGCGGATGGTTACACATTTTGCCCTGAATACAAAGTTCAGGCAGTTTCAGTAGAAAGAGTTTGAACTAACTTCCGCGTTCATTACGGATAATTTCCTTTAGTAGTAAATTGCATCTATTTATCTGGGTTTTACAAAGTGCTTCTTCTTCAGAGTCCAAATTCCTTTCGAGAGCCTGTTCAAAACAACGTATTGCATCTTGAAAGTGCTCTAACGCAGCATATGATGACCCCATGTTGTACAATGTTTTTCCACTAACTAGTTGGGGAGACAATGAGATTGCCTGATGGTATGATTGAATACTTTCAGCGAATCTTCCTAATTGGTGTAATGCATGGCCGCATCCATTGTGAGATCTTACTCTCAGTTCAACCTCAGTTCTTGGAGTTGTAGAGATTGCTTTTTCAAAGCAATTCAGTGATTCAAGACTTTTGTTTTCACCAAGTAGCGTCAATCCTTTGTTATACCATTCTATAGAGACATTGACATTAGTGTTTTCAATTATTGCATCATTAGACATTCTCTTTTTGGCATCTTCCGCCGCAGCAATAAGATCAACTTCTTCGTAAGAATTATCTGATGTTGTTGTTGAACCACTTTGTAATTCATCAGCCTTTTTCCGACACTGTTTCCCCTTCTCGATATGCCCTGCTGCTTCTAATGCGTCAGCCATACCATTCCATGCTTCAGAAGTCGAGCCATATTCTTCTAGTATTCTTTTCCAGAGTTGTACAGCAGCAGCATGTCGCCCCGTTTCGGAATTTTTTTGCGCATTTTTAACTAGAACTACGTACGAATCTTCTAAAGCGATTTCATTAGTATCATCTTCAATAAAATTCTCATCTTCTTGAGTTAACACATCATTATCTTCTTGTTCTTCATCCTCAAGCGGGTCGGTTACTGTTTCTACTGTATCTACAGTATCTAATTGCGATTCTATTTCTCTCAGTAAGTCAATGGCGTTTTTCTCTTCAGGTTGTATTGTAAGTGAATAATTGACTGAATTCATGGCGTCCGAGACGAATCCAAGACGCAATAAGCATAGTGAACACAGGGTCCATAACTCAGCTGAATTTTGATGTTCATTTTCTAATAATGGAGATAATAACTCCAACGCATCTTCATACTTATTTTCCTCAATAAGCGCGAGGGCCTTAGTTGCCACATCCGGTTCAACATACGCATCAACATCCTCGACGATGTCAGCCGAAAGGAGAGGTGGTTCTTGTTGAACTTCTGGGATAGGGATAATCAAGTCTCTTATTTGCTCATTTTCTAATCCGAGGTCTAAGGCGATAACTGCAAATTTAGATGCAGCCTCGGCGTCAGTTTCAGAGTACAATATTGCCAAATTAGCAGCAGTCGGTGCGTGATATTGATTCAATTCAAATGAAGCCTCGAATGAATCAATAGCCTGTTGAGAATCTTTCAGATAATTCAATACAACACCTAAGCCGTACCAAGCAGCCGAATTATTCGGGTCCTTTTCAAGAATAATCCTATAGGCGTCTCTTGCTTCTGTGAATCTATCCATTCTTACGAGTTGATTCGCCTCGGCAAGAGTCGGCAAATCACCATTCATGTTATCGACGCGCGACTATAGTATGGATAAGATTTCGTAATCACTGTTTGAGATTAAAACATCAATTAATACTCAGGAGCCGGCTCTTCTTCTCTTTCTTCTTCTTCCAATCTTTCTTTCCATACTCCTGCAAAATAAGCAATCATCGGAACAAAAATCAATAATCCGAAGCAACCAATTAATGTAGCTAGGCTGTAAAGCGTTTCTTGAATCGGATCCAATTCAAATTCAGTCACTCCTATGTATTCGTGCTCCACTATAATCATCGATACTTCGATACCTTCTGAAGATATTACTTCCTCATCTTCAACCAAGGATATTTCCCAGGTAGTTAACACAGTTTCTTCAATAATAAGTGCCTGCGCTTCAGCAGCCGCTGTCTCTGCATCTTCTGCTTGTACGTAACCTACTCCTTCTATTGGTAAAGTTAGAGAAACTCTTCCGTGCATATTCTCAACTTCCTCATCAATTATTTGTGAGTGTGTGTAGGCTTCTTGACATGATTCAGAAATTGAATCAAACTCCTTACAATTGAACGCTTCATCTCCATCAACGCCTAATAATTCAGAATAGTACCATAAAGAACTAGTTGATGTCACTTGAATTTCAGAATTTACAGGGGCGTTAATAACAGTGACATTGACCCATGTTATCGCAGAATCAGTCGTAACAATCCATGTTGAAAGGTTCTCATCAATTTGTTCTAAATCTAATGAATTGGGTGAATTAGAGGTCTCATAGCGGTAGTATTCCGAATTCATTGTATTCTTGTGTACTGCAAATGCAAGCACTAGAATCAATACAAGACCCATTCCAATCATGGTCCGAAGCATGTTCGGGTTCCGCGAAAGCGACTTTTTCATCGGCCGGCCCACTAGCATTATTGGTTTGAACTCTATGTGGGGCCCATGAGAATGCGTTGCTGGATAGCGATGCTATCCGTACCAAGTCATCACGGTTATATACGGCCCCAAGGTCGCCCAGTCGCTACAAGGTGACTCTATGACCACATACCATGATGTCCCAGCCGATCTATTGATCGAAGAACTCTCTCAAAGACTGGAGAGTAACGCCGAGATAAATTCTCCAGATTGGGCCGAGTTTGCCAAAACAGGAACGCACAGAGAACGAACTCCTGACCAAAAGAATTGGTGGCACATCAGGTCCGCAGCAGTACTCCGTAAGGTGGCACTGAAGGGGCCAATAGGGGCCAATCACATGGCTCAAGAATTCGGTGGACCAAAAGATCGTGGGGTCAAGCCGAACAGGGCTGTTGCAGGTTCTCGAAAGATTGCTCGAACTATCCTTCAACAATTAACAGCCGCAGGTCTCATAGCTAGTTCAACTAATATCCGTGAAGTAAATCTCGGCAAAATAATCACACCCACTGGGCAGGCGTTACTAGATGATGTTGCTCACTCAGTTCGTGGTGCTGCTGAAGAAAAGTATCCGGGATTGGCTCGTTACTGAGGTGGAAAAATGGCACGACACAAACCATTTGCTAAGAAACAACGCCTCATTAAGGCTACTAAACAGAACCGCAGAGTCCCTGTTTGGGTCATGCTTCGCACTAATAGGAATACGGTATCTCATCCTAAGCGTCACCATTGGAGGCGCTCTAAACTACAGAGGTGAATAGCATGACTGAAGTAAAGGAGATGACAATACCACTTCGTGCTGCATGGAATGTTCCTCGAACAAAGCGTGCTAATCGCGCCATGGCTGAGATAAAGCGGCACGTTGCTCAACACATGAAAATCCAAGAGGATGAAGAAATCTGGATTGATCAAGCAGTTAATGAGGTAATTTGGTCAAGAGGTATGCAAAAACCTCCTCGTAAAATTAGAATTGTTTGCACTCGTGAAGAGGGCTTCCCTCTTGAAGTAAAATTAGCGGAGGAGTAATCGTGGGAAATATTAGACCTTCATTCATCAAAACAAGAGCTCTTCGTCTTCTGGAAATTTATCCAGACAAATTCACTGCTGATTTCGAAACAAACAAGCATCTTGTAACTGAATACACAGATGCTGACAACAAGAGGATGCGAAACTGGATTGCTGGATACATCACACGCTATATCCAACGCCGCACTGATTGATTCCGCTGACCTAATCAGCACCAACCTATTCCCAAGGTGTGGTTGAAATGGGTGGACGAGCAGAGATTCCTCTACCTGATTATCAAGACCGTGTTTGTATTGTCCTAGTCAAACCAATGCACGATGGCAACATTGGTGCTGTTGCCCGTTCTATGTTAAATTTCGGAATCACCGACCTAAGGGTTGTCGGCCGAACTAGTGAATGGTCCGACGAAGTCCGAAAAAGGGCCAAGAATGCTCAATCGGTTATTGAAAATGCTACAGTTCACAAAACTATGGAAGAAGCTATTTCTGACTGTTCAATAATTGTTGGAACTTCTGGTAAGAGGGAAGACGGCGACAAGACAGTGATGAGGCATTTTCTCCTTCCTGATGAGTTGCCAAACCAACTTTCTGATGTTGAGGGGCGAGTAGCTTTAGTTTTCGGTCCCGAAGGAAAGGGATTATTGAATGAACAATTACGATTATGCGATCTATTAGTGACTATACCAACATGGGAGGGTTATCCAATACTAAATCTAAGCCATGCTGTAGCAATAATCTGTTTTTCTTGGTTTGTTAATTCAAATTTAGATACACCATCAGGTACAGGTGAAAGATTACTAGATCCTGAACTTAGGCAAAGATTAAGACTTGAAATCTCTAGACTTGTTGCTACAATGCCAACTAAAGAACACAGAAGGGAAGGGATTGAGGAAACTCTAGTCAGAGTGATAATGAGAGGATTGCCGAAGGATGATGAAATTCACAGATTACTAGGTTTGATCACGGCTTCTGCCGATGCTTTTGAGAAAGAATAACATTCAATTAACGATTTTTTGTATGTCTAAAGCAGGTAATTAGGTGATCGTCCACCATTCCAGCAGCCTGCATCATTGCATAGCAAGTAGTCGGCCCAATGAATGTGAAACCGAGTTTCTTGAGTTCCTTACTCATCTGAATGCTTGAATCAGTAGTAACGTCGACATCCCCCCATCTTTCTCTGTGATTGACGACAGGCTCACCATCAACGAAGGACCAGAGGAAAGTAGCAAAGGCATCCTCATCGGTTCCGAAGTGCTCGATAAACGTGCGAGCATTATTGATTGCAGACTTGATTTTGGCCCGATTTCGAATGATTCCAGTATCCTCAACAAGCCTTTCAATATCTTCTTCATCATAATTGGCAATTATACTAGGATCAAACCCATCGAAGGCTACTCGGTAATTTTCCCTTCTACGAAGAATTTGAATCCATGATAATCCGGCTTGAGCTCCTTCGAGAATAATTTTTTCGAATAATCTGCG
>DUIL01000011.1:0-4463 GCA_013330385.1 Candidatus Thalassarchaeaceae archaeon | reverse complement strand
GAAAGCAACGAGTTGTTTCTTTCATAGTTCGCAATCCTATTCTGAAATTACATTAGTTTATGCGGACTAGTTGGAAATCTGTCATATCTCGTAAGATGTCTACCGCAGGTGACTGTTCAAGGGAATCTAGACAGTCATGTGCAATCTTGTGGTGGTGCAGTGCTCTATCAAGAGCGTATTGAATTGAACCATTCTCTTTGAGTTCTCTGACTGCTAAATCCAATTCCTCACTATCTTCTCTAGTTCCAAACAACTTTCTGAAATTTGGCATATCTGCACCACTTTCTAGTGCATGAATTGCTATCAGGGTCATTTTCCCTTGTACAATATCTGAACCAGCGGGTTTGCCTAGAGTTTCAGTATCACTAGTCATATCGATATAGTCGTCCATGATTTGGAAGCAAAGACCAAGATTTAGACCCCATTTAGCCATCAATTCAATTGTTTCAATATCCGCCCCGGCTAATATAGCACCAGTTTCCGAACAAATTTCAAACATCGCACTTGTTTTCCCCTTAATCATTTCAATATATTCTTCTTCACTAACATGACTTCTTGATTCGAATTCCATATCTTCTTGTTGGCCCTTTGCAACCATTCGAACCATATATCCAATTGCTCTGATAATTCTGGCCAGATCAGAGCCAGGTATGTGTTTTGATTCCCCCAGCATTTCGAAACCTATCGCCAACATTGCATCACCAGCACAGATAGCAGTAGGTTCGTCAAAATGAATGTGAACTGCGTCTAGACCTCTACGAATAGGGTCCTGGTCCATGATATCATCATGAATAAGTGTGAAGTTGTGAATGATTTCGATAGCTGCCCCTAAGGTGTAATGCCCATCATGTGCTTCGCCAACTGCCTCTCCAACTAAACGGGGAAGAATAGCCCTCATTCTCTTCCCTCCACCTTGGAAAAGATGGACCATAGCATCATGGAGATTTTTTTGGTCCATACGACTCAAACTTTCCATAATTTCAGTTTCTACTCTATCTCTATGCTGAGTTAGTGCGGCAAGGACATTCGCAGCCGAATCATCAGGATGTGCAACAGACAATTCACCACACCTGATTATATCTGGTTGTGGGTTTTTGATAATGTCATCGATGCTACTGCCATTGGGGAAAAAGTTAGCAATGATTTGCTCAAACCATGGTGCAATCAATTGATTCTTCCAGCGCCCCCGATGTTCCATCATATCTATTAATTCATTATTATCTATCCAATCTGTTGCTTGAATTTCATTTCTGTTGAAGTTAATTGCAACATCTGACTTCACAATCATCACATGATCAATTTCGTGTTCAACCCATTCATCGTCCCAACGGCACCGATATTCAAATCGCCCAATATGATTGAAGTCCCAACTGTTAGTGATTTCTCTAGATATTCCCAATTCTTGTTCTAATTTTCTTCTTGCTGCTTCTTTTACCCCTTCTTCAGGGATCCCATTCTCCCCAACAATATCCAGAGGGTGGCTGCAGCAAGAATTAGCCCAGACACTCGGGAAAGTGATTTTATCAGAAGATCTTTGTTGTACGAGTAATCTATTTTCCGAATCAAAAATCAATACACTAAATGCGCGATGCCGTATACCTTCCCCATGGTGACAACCAAGTTTTGAATCATTACCAATTACGACATCATCTTCGTCAACAAGTAAGCACAATTCCTCCATCATCTTCGATTGAGAAGATTCGTGTCCACTAAGTGCGGTAGCCTCGTCAGTCATCATCGCCAAACAAAGCGAAATGAACCCCCCATATAATCGGAATGGGCATCAAATAGTCACTCTAGTGCCTATTGTGGCCTTTGATTCGACGAGTTGGAGAACACGCTTTGGTTTCCTACCATCAATCAGCCAAACATCTTCAACAACTTCTGCAATCAGTTCAGCACTTCTCACTTTGAGGAAGATGCCTCCTGTAACATCCATTTCGGAGTCATGACGCCCCATTACTTGATCTCCTCGATGCCAAATATCAATTAATGCAGCATCAGGATTATCCGGTGGTGCTGATAAGACGCCTTCTGTATCGCCCAACAAGAATATTGCATGTGAAATATCTGAAATTTCCTTACCAATTCTGACCATTAAATCATCACCTGAAAGGATTCCAAAATGTTTTGGTGCACGGCAATCCACAACATCACCAAACGTAACATTGACAATTTGAGAACTAGAATTAGTAAATCTATCAATATTGCCGATGAATTCAGGGCCAGTTTCACTTGCCCAAGTGGAAGGTGGGTGAGAGTTAGTTTCCACACCATGCTTATTCAGAGAATCGCAAATAATCGAATTAAGCAGAATCATATCAGCCCTTACTTCACTAACTGCATGGTTCTGTTCAGATAGAATAGCTTCGTCAGCACCAAGTGCTAATTTCCATTCTTTCGCTTTAAGATGTCCAAAAGATCCGGCACCATGTACAATTGTAACAATGTGCCCTTCATCTAATAACTGTCTTGTCATAGCAGATAATTTATCTATGGCATTGTAATCTACCGACATCAACTTTCCTTTGTCAGTGATCAACCCACCACCGAATTTGATTAGTAGATGTGCCATACTTACGAATCTACCAAAGGGCCTTCCTCTTTGTACTATGTGTATATTTACTAATGGTCAGGTTCTTGACTCAATCAATACTCCAAGTGACATGGCGAGTGATTCCGACCTTGATAAATTTCAGCGCTGGATGCAAAATAGTCTTGATGAGGCTTCACTCATCGAAGACGCCAGTGAGCGCGATAGAGTTATCAAAAGGCTACAAAATGCAATTCAAGTTTGTATTGAGTTCCGTTCAATACTTGAGTTATCATCTATGGTGAGTGATCCATTTGTTAGTCGAGAATCTCCAGTACGAATTATTTCCGAAGAGAGTATAAAAAACCCCATTTCCATTGATGGTAAATGCAACAAGTGTGGGGCTGAAATGGCTGGAGACCTAGAATTCTGCCCACTTTGTGGAGCATATGAATGATTACTCTTCTTCTTCCCATCGTGCACGGGCGACTACATATTCAGGGTCATCATTATCAATTACACTGATGTACTGAGAAGGTACTGATTCGACTAGATATACTGTAATTCCAGCGTGCCAGATAGTCTCTCCCGCAGCATTCATTTGAGCAGTATCTACTTCGAGAATTGTTGGAAGTGGGTAATGAACGTGTCCAGCTTCAGCAGCATTTTTGATTGATGCGGAAAGGTGTACATGTGCCCTACCACTTGGTGAAATACCAACTTCCATCAAGTTCTCCGTTTCTTCGGGGTTACATGGATAGTATAGTGAATCAGGAATATTATCTGTAGGCAGATCTAATTCAATTTCCACGGTGTGACCATATGTTGCTCTTATGGTGTTACCACGGATTTCGTAGCGGCCTTTAGGATCTGTTTCGCAAATTGCTTTGAAATGATGTGGTCGCAACCAATGAAATCTCTTGCCACCTTGTTTCTTGAATTGACGAATAATATCCTTAACGTCAACCCATCCGTTGATATCCATTTCTAGTTCGAATTTTTCTGGAGCATGGCGCAATACCAAAGCTAATCTACGAGCCAGACTATTTCTTTCGCCAGTTCGCATAATAAATCGGCCTTCAGCATTACATGCTGGGCACAAATGGTCGTCTGCGTAATATCCGTGATTTGAGCATTCGCGAATCATATTATTCGCGGCGAAATGAGATTGTTACAAGAACCCCACGGTCTAGACTATTGTATATTTGACTGTGAATACTCAATAGTTATTGAGCAGTAGTTGAGCGGTTAGTACGTGAAGGCGGTCATTGTCGATTGGATGAGGTCGCCCTTTCATAGGGCTCACAAGGGTTCTTTGAAGGAAGTCCGGCCTGATGAAATGGCGGGCCAAGTTGCTCGCAATCTTCTTTCAAGAAACAATATTGACGTTTCCCAAATTGATGATTTACTTCTTGGTTGTGCTTATCCAGAGGGTGAACAAGGCTACAACCTCGGTCGTTTAGTAACATACCTTGGAGGGATGCCAGATGCAGTACCTGGTGCCACTTTCAACAGATTATGCGGTTCGTCAATGCAGACTATTTTGACCGCCGCCGCAAATATTCAGAGTGGTTGGGGTGAGTGTTTCCTATGTGGTGGTGTAGAATCAATGTCACGAATAAAAAGACGTGGATTTAATTGGTCACCACATCCAAATTTAGAGGAATCATATCCTGAAGCCTACATCAATATGGGCTTAACTGCAGAGAATGTTGCTGAATTATATTCAATATCTCGCCAAGATCAAGAACAGTTCGCATTAGAGTCGCACAATAAATCTGAATTTGCACAAAATTCAGGATATTTTGTTGATGAAATTTCACCGATTAGGGGTGGTGATGACATTATTGGCACAGATGGCTGTATTAGGGCATCTACATCTCTCGAATCTATGTCAAACCTTAGACCCGTTTTCAAGGATGATGGAACA
>DUIL01000050.1 GCA_013330385.1 Candidatus Thalassarchaeaceae archaeon | reverse complement strand
GTATTAGCCGAGCAGTGCATAGGGAGCAGCCCTTCAGCAGGAAGGATATGATTCATGATAGTGAAAATCGCCTTCTTAATTTCACCAGCATAATGAGTTCCACCGATTATCACCAATCCTCTATCTAATGCTAGAATAACAAAGACTCCTGAGTTTGTTCCGTCAAGTTTCGGCTTAGCAAGTAATCCAGGTGCATGAAGAATCGTATACTGTGGTTTGTGGTCTGCGAGTTGCTCAGGTTCGCTACGTACGAACATATTGTGAAAGAAAGCCGCATGCCAAGCCTTCTCGGTGACCAATCTAACCGGCATTGCATATTTTGAATCGGCTCCGCAATGTGCGTCTTTGACAAATAATTCCTCCGCTTCGTCTAAATGATTCTGAACCTTTTCTAATAACCCCTCAAACACTCTTCGACTAGTAGGTCTGTTCACATCTCCCCACCAAACATGATCGGCTAGACCGGGTTCATCTACTATGAATCGGTCATTCGGAGAGCGCCCGGTGCGCTCACCGGTGGTGGCGAGTAAAACTCCATGCGCCGTGAGTTGGGCTTCACCGCGTTCTACAGCCCTTTTGTGCAACTCTTCAGCACTTAGATTCCAATGTACTGCGCCGCTGGGGTCTAAGCCATGCGAAGCAATAGGAGTAGCAAATGAGGCCGGAGTAGACGAGCGGGTGCTGCTCTCCATGCTGCCCGACGTCGACAATCGGCTTTCAACTATTACGGCTGGAAGAAGACAATTTAAGCAGTGAAAATTGCTATTCTTAGGATTACGAGGGGGGGATGTGATTATCGCATGATGGCCCACCTCACAGAGTGTGAGTACTGAGGAGAAGGAGGACCCCCTCATTCGCGCGCGTCGCTTCAAAATGAGTGGAAATATCGACATTGACGACCTTGGTCTAGACGATTTCACCTCACAAATTGAGCAAGAAGAGAAACCCGTAATCGAGCAAGAAACAGACGAAGCTCTCGGCGATGTTTTCGATCCATTCTCAGCTCCTACTGGAAATGAACCCGGGGCAATTCAGTCAGATGGCACTGTGCGCTCTGCACCTGAAGCCGATGTTGTTTCGACTTTGGCTAGAGAAGGTGAGAGGCGAGTCAACTGGTCGATGATGGTCGCTATGATTTTCATTTTCAGCGCGCTTAGTGTAGTTGCAGGTATAGCATTCCCTCCAATAATCTCAATGCTGGTCTTACTGGCTTTGGCTGGTGCCGGTTTTTCATTAGGAGAAAGATGGGTGCCAAATCGAGATTTGAATCTCCTTGGAGTTACTTGGGTCATTATTTCGATGAAAGTTCTGTACGGTTTAGCGCTTGAACTAAATCGATGGGAAATGGGTTCAATTCTACCAATTTCTGTAGAATTATTGGCGGTACTGCTCCTCACTCTCGTTGCATTGAATATCTTTGTCGCATATCGATATGAGCACGATGCGATAGCCGCTCAAGCGACTTTGATTTTACTGGCAATTGGTTCAACGGCTGGTTCTATTGGTGGAGAAATTGGAGTGGCATTGATGATTCTCGTAGCCACACTCTTACTTCATGGATTAGCCCTACATAGAGACTCAGGTAACCTAGCAGCTCTTGGAATTGCTTCTTCAAATCTATGGATTGGGATGCATGCAATAACCCATGGATTCACCATTGGATCATTAGTCATTGAACCTTTGGATACTCCGATTATTTTGTTCTTATTACTCATGGCAGTATCTGGCATTAATGCCGGCATGGCTGCACGTTTTGCTCGTAAAGATAATTGGTTTTCTAAAGGATTCAAGGCAATTGGATTGGGTGAACCTGGCCTATGGGGGGTCTCAATCTCATTAGGGATGGTTGGAGCATTGATGGCGGTTGCATCTAGCAGAGAAGATACAGGTTATGCATTAGGTATGGTGACTTTCCTTGGTGGTGCATTTGGAGGTTCCTATCTTGTTGTAAGAGGTGTTGAACGTAATAGGGTCAGTATTCCCCTTCTTGTAGGTAGTATTCTGCTTTCAATTCTGTTAGTAATGGGTATTTCACTTGAACCAGTACTCCCCTTCAATTCTTACGAAACGTTCTCAATTCTGGCCGCAGTTCTAACTGGATTCATCATGCTTCGCGACCAACATCGAGTTACTGATAGAGTACTTTGGGTTGGTGCAGTATCAATTCTTGTTTTACTAGTTGTTCTAATTCCTGCAGAGGCAGATGCCGATGGCGGTGACGGTGGAATAGCCCTACTCGTTATGCTAAGTATACTGCATATCGGAACTGCCCTTCTCGCTGTCATGCGAAATGCACCGTCTCTTGCAGGTGTCACCGTATTGCTACCATGGTCTTGGATACTACTGGAAGAATTAGTACAGGAGGCGATTAGAACAGTATTAGTTGCAAACGATCAGATTGACCCCGGTTCGATTATTGATCTATCCGCAGAACCTCTTGCTGCCTATCTTTCTCTCTCAGCTATTTTGATGATTATTGTTAATTCAAAAATGGGAGAAACCGGAGTGAATCTTGCCTCTGGATTCCTTGGAATCACTGAGATTTCAGCCTCAATACGAGATTCGGGCGCATTACAACTGTGGAGTATGGGACTCTGGCTTCCAATGTTGACCATCATCTCAATGGCTCAACTGGGAGGATTCACTTCGATTACACTCCTAATGGTCACTAGTCTAGTATTCGTATTGCATCTAGGGGCCGAATTCCTTGAACACAGAATTGGCAGCACTATTGTGATGATTTCAGTCATGTCAATCTCTGCTGCAGTTCTGAGTTGGAGACATGGAATGAACGAAATATGGATTTGTCTGGTGTTTCTTGCAGTCAGCTCGGTTTTATTCAAGGCAGACCCAGAGGGGGATTCGATTTTCACCAATGGAATGGCGCTTGTTTCACTTCCAATGCTAGTATCTATAGCCTCCAAGGAGCCAAGCGTATTGCTTGAATCAGCATCATCTATTCCAGATTATGATGTCTCAATGACTGCCGTACTATGTTCAGGATTCACACTGTTTTTCTTCCTATCTAAATCAAAATTAATAGAAAATCTTCTCAAACCCACTGGAGCAGCCCTTTGGTTACTTGTTATTTCACTTGGGCTCTCAATTCAAGAAGAGCAATATGATGCAACATACCTCGGTATTGCTTTCTTCGTCGCAACATCTCTGTGGCTTGTGGCTAGAGGAGAAATTAGAGCGGAATTAAAATCGATTGCTCGACGTGATTCTCGTATTGAATTAGCGAGTACCATTCAAACACAGGAGTCTTCACTAGGGACTGGTAATATTGCCAGTTATGATACCAGATTAGCAGAGCTTGAAGCGAAAAGAAAGAAACGTCGTGATCTAAAGGATACTGATGACATAGAGGAGCTCTACACTACTGATATTTCACATCGGCCAAGAATCGTTATGATGTTTCTAATATTGAGCCTTGCAGCCGGATTGGTATATGGATTTATTTTCGGCTCATCACCACTGATTATCCTATTGATTGGTCTATTCGCAACTATTCTAGTTTCTATAGCAAGAACTAGAACCAAAACTCTCGAGCTTGACCTTCCTTCCTTCTTAGGAATCGAACTCCCTATTGCAGCAGCGATTATTGGTCTCGTTGGTTTGTTATTGGTTGGACATATACACCCTGGTTCAAGCAATAAAGAACTCCTAGATATGGCTGTAGTAACTATTCTAATTCTCGAATTAAGTGTGCTTTCACTATGGCAACAGGACAATCTTCTCAATCGAATTCCAATAGCCATAGACTGGTTCGTTCTCTCTCTTACCTTGGCGTTGATGGCAGGCACCATAATGGTTGAATCATTACCAGCCCCAACAACCGTTGACCCCTTTGATGGTGAACTAATCGATTGGCAAGTTCCTTGGTTGCTACTTGAGGGTCTTCTTCTAATTTCTTTACTTACTGATTTCTGGATTGGTAGAAAGCGAGAAAATGCAGGTAAGGATACTCATCAGAGTAGTTCAGGTAGAGGGACTCGCACCCTCGCCTATGCCATCCTATCTTGGGGTCCAGCCGGTCTACTTTCTGTGGCAAATGCAATCTATCAAGGTTGGAAGAATAAGCAGGTAGAGGCTGTCGGTATTGCAATATTAGTATCACCTATTCCATTAATTTCGTTATCGAATCTAATTCCCTCGATTAGAGATGTTCTTCCTGAGTATTGTTTAATTCTCGGAGTAATTATGTTGATAATTATCGCCTCGTCAATTCCACTTGAAAACGGTCACTGGACTATGATGGCAACAATCAATGCCCATCTTTTGATAGGAATAGGAGTGCTAACTCTTCAGCAACATTTGCTTATTCCTATTGCTTTATTTACCCTCTCGACAACGATTTGGATAGTAGGAATACTACACCTACGTAAGATACTGAGAGTGTTGGGATTCGCCGATTTAGTAATTGGTTCCTCACTCACCATCATCGTCTTTGGAGGTACGGCAAGTCTTGGATTAAGCGGCCTATTCATTCTCCTCTCTGTAATAGGTGCCGAATTAGCTTTGATTACATGGCTCGGCCAACGCAATCAAGAAGAATTACTACGCGACTAATAGATAGTTAGTGGTTTTTTCATTTTACTCACATTAGGCAATCCTTGCAAGACATCACACGCTAACGTTGATGACAGGCGGGCGTGGCAAGGGTATTGTGTCAGGCACCTGGATCTCGGATACTGCCGAGGAAGTGGAGCACCCCACTATCCCAATTGGTATCAATGAAATGGCAATTCCGAGGGCAGCAATTCTTCTTTCTCTCGCCACTGTGGCCCTACTAATTGGCTCAACAATCGTTGTTGGATACAGCGTCTATAAATTCTCCAAGGAAAACGAGGACGCCTTCAAAGTCACTGATATTGACTTAATCAAAGATGATAATGACCGTTGGCTGTGGGAAGTTGATCTTCTCTTCGACACTTGTGCCCCACGTCTTGATGATTGGGACTGGCCAGAAGTATTAGCCGACCAGGACGATGAATTCCTTTATCCGGGCGAGTTGCGTTGTGATTGGGAACATCAGGGTCAAGGGGATCGCGCTAGCGTAGTTATTTACAACAGAGCAAATCAACCATTGGATTTAGTCTTAGAAATTATAGGTGGTAGCGTTGTATTCGCAGATGAAGGCGATGCTGACTTAACACTCGATTCAATTGATGCAAATGGGACATTAATTGTCGAAATTGAACTGACGGATGATGTAACAGAGCATGACATAACAGTCGAAGCATCACATTTGCGAGTTCCAGATGCCGAGGTAGTCCTTGATATTCATATTTTTGAGGGAACCGAGCAAAGAGAAATACATGCTACTGACGGCGATCCACTGGAAGTCCATTATCGAGTTTGGAATGCAGATACTGGAGAATTGCTCGATGAGGGCGATTTACCTGTAAATGCAGGTGACGATTCAAATTACATCAAAGGTTTCGGTTGGTCAGCAATAGGCTTGGATATCGATGAAGATAGAGGTCTAATACCAACGCTTGACACAGGCACTACGCATGTTACTCTACTACCTCCACCTATTGCTTATGGGAATAGTGAGGGGCATGAACTTGAAGATGCTTGGTTGAGGTTTGAACTCAAGCTTGAAGTTGCAAGCATATGACATTATATGCACGAAAAAGACTTGACCATAATACGGGAGCGACATATATGAGCGGAGGGGCAGAACACTATGCGCTACGCCCTTCTGATGAGGTTGTAGAGCGTGCAACAAAGGTTTGCAAGGCAAAATCATCCCGTAAGGGTGAGCCAGCTTTTCACATGACTGAGCAGATGGAGAGATTATCCACGCCGTGGGCTATCGCTCAGGCCCGAGCCACTCAAATTGATGTTAATCAACTACCTCCGGGGGTAATTCTTGATGCTGCAGCAGGATCCGGCGTTCAACTAATCGCATTAACATCCGGATTGCACCGACCTGGTCTTGCAATCGAACTCGATCCGGAGATTGCTCTTATGTGTGCAGCTAATATGCATGCAATGGGTGAAGTCGAGGATCTTCAACGCTCTATGGACCGAGTATTGATTGGAGATGGAGGACAAGCAGAAAAAGCAATTTCAGCCTATTGGAATAGTCTACGAGAAGGTGGAACTAGAGCCCATCCGCCTATTGCAATGTTACATCTTGATCCGGCTCGACCGCCAGATGCGCAACGCCATGAAATCGATGAGATGCAACCATCACTTACGCCACTTCTGAAATCATGGGTCAAGCACTTAGAGGTAGGTCCCCGAGGCCCCGCGGTGCTTCTTGATTTATCTCCAAGATTAAATGAAGACCAACAATCACTTGTTGATGCGGTGATTGAAACTACATTCCTTGGTGTTCCACGTACTTGGGAATGGCTAAGTCAAGGCGGAGGCCGAATAGATAGACTGTCTGTTTGGATAGGGTCCTTATCTACAAAAAATTCTGCGCGTTGTGTAAGGATGGGAAGAAAGAATATCATGGCGAGTATCGAAGGAGAGCCGCGTAAATCAGTTGTTGAACCAATGAGCAGCCCCCCTCCATTTGGAGCTTATCTGACCATTGTTGATCCTGCTCTAGTTCAGTCAGGGCTCCACGAGGCTTGGGCAGAACAAGCAGTCCCCGAATCTGCGGGACGATCATGGCTAAGAGTTGAGGGAAGGCGACCACTTCTCATTACCACTCAACCGTTATCCACAGACGATGATATCGATGCGTTTGTTATTGCAACCGGCGAGATCGTTCAACACAGACTCACCCCACCTGAGTTACATACAATCGAACTAACTGCTCAGTCCGCTGCAAGAAATGGAGTTGGAAAAGTGACCCTAAGATGCTCTTTGGATCCAGATATTCACCCAACACTACAGCGAAGATTGGACAAGGCTTTGAAGGAATTTGATGGTGCTCGTGGTTTTATGGTAGATCTAGGCCTTGAAAGAGGAAGTGGCAGTCACACCCTTTACATTGTCTGTAAAGAGTCCTAAATGGCCGATATTCACGCCCCGTAGGGGCGGCCGTCTTCTTCAAATAGGGAAGGCAGGTCGGCTGGATGCCCTATGAGGGCCATCGGGCAACCGATGAACACGGGGGAACCGTATTATGGCAAAAGTAAATGAAGCAGAATTGGGAGATGATTTCTCCTACATCCTGAGGCTTGCAGATTCAGATATCGATGGTCTACGACCAATAGCACAAGGATTAACATCAATTCCTGGTGTTGGTAAAAGAACCGCTGGACAAATCTGTCGTATGGCAGAAATCGATGGCACCAAACTTGGTGGTCATTTGAATGATGATGAGCAAAACAGGATTCGAAGCACAATAGATGAATACGCATTGAATGTACCTTGGTGGCTTGTAAACCGCCAACGAGATCTTCAATCAAATGAAGATGC
>DUIL01000093.1:4613-15204 GCA_013330385.1 Candidatus Thalassarchaeaceae archaeon | reverse complement strand
TTGCATTTTGAGCATATGCGAAGTCGGCGGTGGCCGAATTCGACTTTTGTTCCCGAAATCGCCTGTGGCAGAGTGATATCGATACCCGCGCTGATGTCAGGCCCTCGTGCTGCCTGAGTTGGTTCTTGAGAAACCGAGCGAGGATTTCTGGAACTTTGTTCAAATCGCCCATCTCCTCTTCCTCCCATGAATTGATTCAATATATCGGAAAAATCGAATCCCCCACTTGGGCTCCCGCCTCCAAATCCTCCACGGAATGGATTTCCACCACGAGAGAACATTTCCTCCATTCGGCGTTGTTGGTCGTATTCCTTACGAGCCGAAGCAGTGCCAATCTGTTCATAGGATGACTGAATAGATTTGAATTGCTCTTCAGCAGCCGCATCACCGGGATTACGATCCGGATGATATTGCCGAGCTAATTTGCGATATGAGCGCTTGATTTCAGCATCTGTGGCATCCTTTGAGACCCCGAGCACGCGGTACGGGTCGTCAGCCATCGGACTCTCTGTGGGTGAGGAGACATTTGAGATTGACCAATCTCATTGCGGATGAACCGATGGTCAAATTGATACATAATATACGATTCAACGAAGTTGTGAAAGATCAACTGACGGACTTAGAGAGGTCTACAGAATCTTGTGTTCTACGTTTTGCAGATGGCAATTCTTTCCGAATTGATTACATCGAACTTCGCCTCAATTGTCCCTGTGCCAATTGCAATCCTCGTCAATCTAATGAACAGAGAATCATTGAGTTCCGTGAAGAAATCATGCGCTTACAATTAGTCAAACCGAAGGTCGAACTTGTTGGTCGTTATGGGATGAGGTTTTCTTGGCCGACTGGCTGCTCCAGCGGAATCTATTCCTTTAGCCATTTGAGAGAAACCGGAGAGAACGTCGGCATAGCGATTTGATAGTAGAATCCCTGAAAATAACCAATCTTAACCATCCGAAGTGCTCAAAGGTGACCCTTTGGTCGCCCATCTATCGCAACGTGGGATTCCCTCCCTCGAGGCGGTCGGTGATTCAATGACCGGTGATGGGCCTAAGGAAGATGCTGCGGCATCAGAGGAAGAAGAGTGGCAACTCTATTCTAGTGCTGGATATGCTTCAGCAGACGACCCTTGGGACGATCTTGTCGCAATCAATGAAGATGCCGATGAGGAGGAATGGTTCGATGGTGACGATTTCGAGACAGGTGGCCAAACAGTAGACTGGGACTCCCCACCTTGCCCTGCCCCATTGGGCATAGTCCATATGATTCGAATCGGCACTTGCAATCATTGCTTACACAGAGTAGCCGGTAGGCGCACAGAAGAGACTGGCGCAGAAGCTGGAGCTACCCTAAGAAAGGAAGCATTTGCTAGGGACAAAGAGTTGGAATCGTCTGAAATTCCCGAATTATGTCCTCTTTGTGAAAATTTATTCGAAGATGTTGAAAATATCGTTGAACGTATTGTTGAACAGACTGGAGAACTAGATCATGGCACCATCCAAATTGGTGTTCATGTTCCTAAAGATTTGATACAGGAGGAAGACCGAATCCGTACTCGCCATGGTGCTCCAGGCGCTCGCCCTCTGAAGGCATCATTCACTGAATCTATCCAAATGGGAATCCGCCAGCGGATGGATGGTGTAGAATTCGTCAAGGAACGTCCTGATTTGATGATTCTAATTGACTGCCTTACACTTAGAGTGGATGTAGACATCCGCCCAGTTTTCATTTACGGGCGCTACCGCAAATTGGAACGAGGCATTCCTCAGACACGTTGGCCCTGCCGCGCCTGCCGTGGCCGTGATGGAGGTTGCGAGTCTTGTGAAGGTTCAGGATTACAATATCCAGATTCAGTACAAGATTTGATTGGTGAGCCATTCCGTTTGGCCCTTCGAGGAGATAACACATCTTTCCACGGAATGGGACGTGAAGACATTGATGTTCGTTGCTTAGGAAGAGGTCGACCCTTTGTACTGGAAGTTAAGCATCCTAAAGTTAGGCGTACTGATCTTGAAGAAATAGAAAAAGCGGTTAATTCGAATGCTGCTGGTAAAGTTGAGATTTCAGAACTTCGTTGGACAAATAGAAGTGAAGTTAGCCGAATTAAGGAAACTAGAGCGGAAAAATCCTACACAATTCGCTTCACAATAGAAGACCCTCCTGAAGAAGCCTCAATCATTGAATCAATTTCCAGCCTTTCAGGAGTAACTTTGGAACAACAGACTCCAAAGCGAGTATCTCATAGGCGAGCAGATAAGAACCGTAAGAGAAAAATCACTTCAGTTGATAATATTGTTATTGACGGAACTGAAATCCAATTTTCAGTTCGATGCGAAGCGGGAACATATGTGAAAGAATTAGTTCATTCAGATGAAGGGCGAACAGTACCTTCAGTCGCGGGTGTTCTTGAGAGGGAATGTCAAGTCACTTGGCTCGATGTAGAGGATATCCACGCGGACTGAGTTTTCTTCCATTCAGATGGCCTTAAGAATACGGGGCAGGTCGACCGGTCGCACGACCTATGGTCGATGGGTGAAATATCATGCGCCGAAGTCACGGAACTCGTCAAGGAACTCGCAGTATTTTGCGACGTTCTAAGGAACAGCGAGGACGCCTCTACATCAGTCGTGTTATGCATCAGTATAACATCGGCGACAGAGTAGCAGTGGTCCTAAATGGATCTCAGCAGAAGGGTATGCCACATCGCCGATTCCAAGGCGCAACTGGAATTATTTCAGCTAAGCAAGGACGTGCTTGGGTAGTATCTCTACACGACAAGAACATGGCTAAGACAGTCATCGCTCGTCCAGAGCACCTACACCCATTGGAGTGAGAATTATGACTGAGCGAGAATATGTTGATTTTGCTACAGTACGTGATCTTCTTCTTGACGCCCGTGAGCGTCGTGGTGAACTTTCATACGAGCAGAAAGTTGCTCTTTTCCATGCAGAGTGGGCTGCTAGTGAAAATCGCGGTGGAATCAAAACCACACCAGAAGTATTCACTAATTTATTCAACTCCTTGATGGAAAATGAGACCCTTAGTCAACATCCAGAGGTCTGTGCAAAGATTTCTGAAATAATGCCAATGAAGGTCGAAGACGTCCGTGTAATAATCGCTTCAAAGCGAATTGCAATGGATACTAGTGAGATTGAAGAAATCATTACCGTAGTTCGACAAGCGGTACTTTGAGTACTTTTTCCCAGTTTTTCTTGGATTACAGGGAACAAATCCTTTCATGAGCGATGCCCTCTCTCGATGGTATGAGAAAGATGCAGCCGAACGGTTACAAAGACCGAGGTAAAGAGGACGAAGGTCCTCTTTTGGAAGAAACTCACGTTAAAGTTCTCGAGGTCCTTGAGCGTCGTCCGTCAGGGCATGAAGTCCATGCAATTTCTGAACCCGGAATTTACGTGGTCAGAGCTCGTTTAATAGATGCATCAAGTTGCGAATCGGGTGACAGAGTCGAAGTTGAAGGAGACAAAATAGGCCCCCTGTCCTTACTTCGATACAGAGATTTGTCAAATGAATCGACTAATTCACTCGTTGACGCCATAAAGGAAGTAATTAACGAAAATCCCGATGGACATTTGAGTTTCTATAATCGAGCGAATAATATTTCTCTGAAGATGCACGCATTCCAACTTTTGCCAGGTATTGGTAAATCAACAGCACAAGATTGGGTGCAGAAAAGAGGACCTAATGGTTGGATTGACTTGGCAGAAGTTAGTGAAAAATTAGGCATCGATGCAGTATCACTTCTCGCCGAACGATATGAGAAGGAATTAATCGATCCTTCAGAGGTTCCCAGCCTTCTAGAACTTCTTGTAAGAACTAGTGCTTGAACGAGGTGGGTCAATGGACGACCTCGATGTCAGACTATTAGTCGACCTTTTGCGCGATCGGATAAATCCAGACCGAGCATTAGGGCAGCATTTCCTTCTCGATGAGAATGTCATATCTCGTGCAGTAAATATTGCAGGAAAGCAATCATCTATTGATGATTCGAGCCATGTTCTAGAAATTGGACCGGGTCCAGGTTCTCTTACTCTTGAGTTGTTACGTACTGGAGCTAGAGTAACTGCTCTAGAAGTCGATGCCGAGTCAGTTTCTCATTTGAATCGGGTATTTATGGACGTAGAAAATCGTCTAGAAGTTCGATTAATCGATGCATTGGAAGCCGATTGGCCTGAAGATATAACGCACATAGTTTCCAATCTGCCATATCAAATTTCTAGCCCAATTCTTGAGCGAATTCAGAGACATCATGCGATTTTTCCACTTAGAGGGATTGCATTACTTGTACAAGATGAATTCGCAGAACGTATGGCAATGATTGGAGGTCATGCAAACAGAGGCCCCCTAGGTCATTCGCTTTGGTTACAATTTGATGTTGATTTAGATTCTCGAGTACCGCCTCATTCTTTCAGTCCAGCCCCTCGTGTCCATTCTCGCCTAGTTTCTTTGATGCCAGTCAATAGACTAGAAATCAATAATATCGACAACCGACTTTACCGAATGGTAGTCTCTGAGTGCTTCGCTAATCGACGACGTAAGTTACGAACACTTCTTTCTAAATCCCCAAAAAGACTCAACAGAATACCCGGCTGGCATCGCACGCGTTGGTCTAATTCGATCAGACAAATACCCCCTCAAACTCTTGAATTAAGGCCAGAGAATTTAACCTCTGTAGAGTGGGCTGAATTGATTGAAATCATAAGCTCCGAATAACGGAATCCGAAAACGGTTTGACCGCGCCTTGATAGCGTACCGTTGATTCCGGCCACTACAGCGGAGCGTGTGCGAGCACCTCAGAGAGCAGGAGTTGGTTAGATGGCAAAGAAGGATACCTATCTCGCATTACTTCGTCGAGGTATCGACGAGACGACTGCCCAAATTCTTGCAGATTCAGGACTTAAGGTAGGTGACCTGAAGAAACTCGATGAAGAAAAATTGAGAAATAATTACGGTCTTAAGAAAGAGATTGCAAAGTCAGTTCTTGAAGCAGTAAAGACAGGTCCTGGTGCTGCCTCCAAACAGCGTTACCTTGCTGATGTTTTGTCAAAAGACAAAAAGAAAAAGGTTGACAAAATTGAGGAACAGCGATTCAAGCGTGAACAGAAGGATATTATTTCTGAACTCAATGAGAAAAAGGAAGAATTGCGAATAGCCAAGGTTGAGGCTTTCCGTTCTAAGAAATTAGTGATGAATAGACTTGGTAAAACCATTGAATTAATTGTCAAATTAGAGAACTCATTTGATGATGAGTCAAAGCGAGAGCAGCGAACAAAATTACGAGATCAATTAGAGACTAGAGGCCTTGAAGCAGCTAGAGATCACGAAATGCTCGAGTTAGTTGGAACCCCGCAAGACATAGTTGATTTCCGCCGAAAGATTGCCCCAGTTCTTTGCCTGTATGCCTGCCCTTCTTGCGGTGAGGAGATGGATCCTCGAGGGGGTAATGTTGTAGAAGACCCTACTGATTTTTCCTTTGTTTGTTGGGATTGTGAAGACGAATTTCATTCACCAATGTCTGTATTTGTTGACAACAATCTGAATAATGGTTCTCTAATCACCATCGATCCAAAGAAGAAACCCAGAGATAAAGTGTTCAAAGCACCAAAGAAACGCACTGCTGATACGATAAAGGACATGATGATCAAGGATCTTGAGGCAACTGGAGCATCCGCAGAAGAAATGGCTGCAGCAGTAGAAGCGAGTGATTTGACAGGAGGTCTAATGAGTATTGATGAGTGGATTGACCAGACACTTGCAGCTAAGGGATATATTCAGGCTCAAGAGCATCGTGAAGACTTCATCATCGCTACTGGTGCCGGCGCTACTAAGTTCAACAAGTGGATGAAGAAGGCTGGTCTTCGCTTCAATAAGCAGACTGGCCGCTGGAGCCGCTGGGAAAAGTGAATCATTTTCGAATCTATTAGATTCAAGACATGATGCTGACTCGAAGTGTCGTGGTAGTCATTCGCTTCTTTCGTGGTGAGCTTCTGCTTGGGTCTGCAGAGGCCGTCGATGGAGAACCAATTGTAGAGACGGCAAAGAGGGCCGGAGTTGATATCCCGACTAACTGTACTTCTGGGACTTGTGGCACCTGCCTTGTACGTTTGAAAGAAGGCAATGTCTCCTATCCTGAACCTCTACCTCCAGGTCTTGATGCAGAATTGGTTGAACTAGATGGTATCCTTACTTGCTGTATGTTGCCTTTAGGTACTTGCGACATTGACATAATCCCTCCATTGTAGGTGTTCAAATGTTTGAAAATTGGGGTAAAGAAGAACTTGGACTAATAATTTTCAATTTGATTGGAATTAGTATTGCAATTTGGTTCCTATCTAGTCGACTACGTTCAAAATTAGAAGAAGTTGAGCGACGGAAGGCTCGCCGTTGGAAAGAAGAACCAACCGATTCCGTTGAGGAAGAATGAGTTAGAATATATCTCAACACAACTCATTCATTGATTGCTGCAGTCCATCGTTCGGCCTGCAATACTCCAACAATTTCTATGTGGCAGGCAAGGACTCCTTTCTGTTTTTTAATATCAGAGCGCAGTTCAATTAGATCGTTAATGCAGCATGGGCAATGATTCCGAGTCGGCTTAATCCACAATTCCACAATCCCCGAATCATTGACTTCAACTCCCTTCAGTACAGTTTCGTCAGTAATAGCAAGGCCATGTGGTTCCTTGCGTCCACGCAGGAGTCTAGCTAAACGACGTTGTGCGTTTGCCTTAGCCCGAGTCACGCATCCCACTCCGTCATCAATTCCCATGAATCACCCATCGTTAGACACTCCATGCCATCAGAAGTACGGGCATAGGTATCTTCTGTGCCTATTGCCCCATCTTCGTAGAGAGCCTTAGGTTCTATTGCCATAGTTCCGCCAACGACCAATTCTCTATCAAAACGGTCTGCAACAACTGGAGTCTCATCCAATTCTAGTCCGACAGAGTGACCTAGGAAAACTGCTTGTTCAGGGGGCATTCCCATCAGGTGTTCTGCGTACCCCATTTCGACGGCTTTATTGTGTCCAATTTCCCAAGCCTTAGAGCAGTAGTCTCCCTGTCCGAGGCTTGTTACAACTGAATCTTTTATTTCTGCCATATCTGAAAGTCTCTGCATCCATTCTTCAGATAGAGGACCGGCACTAAACATTCGTGTGCAATCCGAAACATATCCACGGTGCAGGTGTACTATATCGACAATTACTGGTTCGCCAGCCTCTACTTTTGCATGTCCAGCCCCTAGGGAAGAAATTGGGCTGGCTCCTAATCCACCCAATGCGGAATCAAAGTAGGAGGGTATAGCACCGGAACGTCCCGCGGCAATGACAACTCTATCGCAATCCATAGGCCATCTTCGCATTCTAATACGTCCGCCGAATCCAGCTATTCTACTGACTTCATCCGCTGCCGCGGCCATCTCTAATTCTGTTTTACCAAGCCCGCCACAATCACGGACTGCGGCAAACATTTCTCGATTTATTGCCCCGCTTTCTCGGTGCATTTGCAATTCCCAATCAGACTTCTTTTCTCTTAATTTGTAGAGAATGTGTGTACAGTCTTCACTCTCTCCCAAACTCGATAGTTTTTTACTCAGGAATTGCCATCTATCATGAGGGACTTTTCCTGCTAATAGTGCAGGTGCGATTGTACCACCTTTTGCTCTAATTGCATCGGCTAATCCGCTCATACGAGGCTGGGGTTCTATAGGTCCAGGAGCATTATCTCCACCAGACTCAAATTTTGCTCGAATAATTGACTTACGCACCCAATGTGTATTACTAACACCAGAACCATCAGCGCCAATCAGTAAAATTCCGTTTTGCCGACCACCTGTAAGGTAGTACAATTCCACAGGATCATCAATTAGAGCAGATTCTATACCTGAATCTGCTAGAGCGCTTGAGAGTCTTGAACGTCGGTTTTCTAACTCGCTGACAGGAACTCTCCAATCAACTCCATCTGGGCCGCTCAAGCGCTCGGCATCCCATGTCATGTTGTAGCCACTACTCCTTCGACACAAAGGCATTGGGGGAGAGGGCCGAGGTGTTTTCCATACATCATTATCAAAAGATGCCTGCTAGTGGCCTAGTGCGTGGACGGCGTATTGTCGCTCGACGACGTTCGTCTTAACGGCAAACATATTTTGTTCCGAGTGGATGTAAATTCTCCATTACATCCAGAGACAAGAGCTTTTCTTGACGATGGTAGATTACGTGCAATAACCGATACACTGAGAGCCCTTGCCGACTCTAAGGTTGTTCTTATTGGGCATCAGTCCCGGCCCGGGAGAAATGACTTCACCGATTTATCGGGTCATGCCGACAGATTGGCTAGAATCCTAGGCCGACCAGTTGGATTTGTGCCCGATGTTTGTGGAGATGCTGCAATCGAGGCAATTCGTGAAATGAAAGATGGAGATATTCTTTGTTTAGACAATGTCCGAATGCATCCTGAAGAAATTGCATTGAAGAGAGCACCGATTGAAGAATTGCGCGTATCAAAGATAGTCACTACTCTCGCCCCTGAGTTCGATGCATACGTTACAGATGCTTTCGCTGCATCTCACCGAAACTCACCATCTCTGACTGGTTTTTCTGAGGAATTACCTTGTATTGCTGGCCGCTTGATGGAGAAAGAAATCAATGCATTACAAACGGCAGTTAACAACCCTCCAAGGCCCTATATCGCCATATTAGGCGGAGCAAAGGCTGACGATTCATTTCGCGTCAGTCAGAACCTTATCGACAGAGGTGTTGTAGATACCATTGCCTTTGTTGGTGTTGTAGGCAACATGATGCTCTGGGTTCAGGGTGTAGATATTGGTGAAGGCAACAAGGAATTTATTCGCGGAACATTGGGGTCCGACTTTGATGCTGCTTGGTCTATGGCTGAGCGCCTCAATAATGATCACTCTGAGGTTCTATTCGTTCCAACCGACGTGGCAGTCGAGGCAAAAGGAGAGCGAGTTGGCATGAAGGTTAGTCAGTTACCAACACCTTACCCTATCTATGATATCGGGGTTGAAACTCTAATGCGCCTTCGTCCTTTAATGATGGGAGCGGAATGTATACTTTGGAATGGTCCAGCAAGCTACTTTGAGAGACCAGCATTTGCATTTGGAACAATTGAGATTCTCAACATGTGTACTGAAACCGCAGCGATGACAATCGTAGGTGGTGGACATACAAGTGCATTGGTCAATTCTCGCGGTGTGTCGAATCGAGTATCTCACAATAGCACAGGAGGGGGTGCATGTCTGTGTATGCTTTCGGGTGATTCTATGCCAGTTATCGATGCCCTTGAGCGCTCATACAACAAGTTCGCTCCTCTGTTCAAGGATTGATTACGGCCGACACAGTCGAACTAACAAGCGAATTTGTGCCGTAACAAGTATAATCTCTTGATGCAATTAGCAACGAGCATGGAAGAGCAGCCGGAGCCATTTACCCTCGAGGGGGACCCTAGTGTAATATCGAATGAACAGACAACAGTTTTTGTCAATCAAGCACCAGTTTTACCAGTACAGAAAAACAAGGCAGCAGAGGTTATCGGATGGCTTGTACTTATTTGGTCCGGATTTGGCCTTCTGATGGTACCATTTACTATATTTTCAGATTTTGGCGCTACTGATTTTGATGGTAATCCAATAAGTTATCCTACATCTTACTTTGTAGTTACAATTCTAACCGGATTAGCATCCTCTATTATGGGGATTATTGGTGGATGGAAGATGACCAAATATGAGAAACAAGGAATTTGGATTATCTTCGGCAGTTTTGCAGTAAGTTGGGCAGGGGGAATGGTATCTCAATTCATTGTGGGAGATGCCATGGGTTCTGCAGAATTAGGAGCAGGTTTGGGTATAATGTCAGGCGTCTGTGGTATTTTCTGCTATGCAATTTGCGGCGTTATTGTGGCCATTCCATTGATGCTATCAGATGGCGGAATGGAGTAATCCAATGTCTCTGTTGAGCAAATATATTGGGAGTTTTCGAGCGGTTGAGGAAACGACATCAAGTATTCCTTCTACTCCAAGAGGGATGGTTAAAATATTGATGTCTTTGAAGGTTCTAACTGATTTATTCGGCGTTCTATTGATATTGGTAGGTATTGTGTCCGTAATTGGATTGATTGTGAAAACAATACTGTAAATCAGCACAACTTACTGAGATCCAACATGTGCCCGATTCTCTGATTTACATCATTCAAGATATAATCCAATGCTGATTTATCACGCCCTTCTGCCCGCATGACAAGAATTGGTTCAGTATTCGATGCTCTGCATAGGTACCATCCATCTGAGTAGTTGACTCGAATACCATCAACAGTAGATTTCTGCATATCTGAGAAAGCCTCCTCAACGGCCTTCATCACATCTTCACGCTCGCCATTTAAGGGGACTTTTGTTTCATTTGTAGAGGGGTAGTCTGGAAGATTGGCAAATCTCTGGGAGAAGGAAGGTCCACCATCTTCAACAGCAGAGTCACGACCAATTATTTCGAGTAATCTTGCAGTATTGTATAGAGCGCAGTCGAAGCCAGGCCAGCGGTCGTTGAGGAAGAAGTGACCAGACAT
>DUIL01000093.1:3975-4282 GCA_013330385.1 Candidatus Thalassarchaeaceae archaeon | reverse complement strand
TCTCCTGCCATTGGTGAGTTTGGATTGTCCTTGAGTTCACGTTTCATGAACGAATGACCAGTACGAACCATACGAGGAATTCCACCACTCTCTCGAATTGCCTCCTCCAGAGCCATACTGCATTTTACATCGTAGAAAACAACTCTCTCCGCCTCAGTTCCGCCCCGTCTATCAACAAGAATATCTGCGGCAAATAATGCCATTAGTCGATCTGGATGAACAAAGTTGCCATTTTCATCAACAACTCCAATCCGGTCACCATCTCCATCCATTCCTATTCCAAACTCACATCCATTTTCAACAACAG
>DUIL01000093.1:0-3634 GCA_013330385.1 Candidatus Thalassarchaeaceae archaeon | reverse complement strand
CCGAGCTCAACCATATTCTTAGGACGAGTCGGGTCAGGGGGGTGGTTCGGGAATTTGTTATCCCATTCACAATGAATTGGTACAAGGTCGACACCCAAACGTGACATTAACTCAACAGCAAGAGGTCCTGGAACTGCATTGCCGCAATCAATTGCCAAACGGATAGGTCTCTGCGGCTTGCCCGAATTTTCAACTATGGTATCTAGAACTTGATATTGGAAATCGGGCAATTCAGTTACACTTCCTGAGCCTTCTTTGAATTCGCCCGAATCAAAGGTTGCTTTGAGTTCCTGTAACTCTTCCCCAGCCATTGGTAATTTACCTCGACAAATCTTGAATCCATTGTATTCAGGAGGATTATGACTAGCAGTAATTGCAACCGCAGCGTCAACCGGCAAGTCCACAGTTGCCCGATATAGCACACCTGTACTGGTCACACCCAAATCGAGAACATCTGCTCCAGATGAGTTAAGTCCGGCTAAGAATGCAGCGTGTAATTCTGGCCCTGAGTCTCGAATATCTCTAGCTACGGCAACAGTATTTGCATCCAAATGAGTCGCTATTGCTCGACCCAATTTCTCAGCAAATGCAGCATCTAATTGGCTACCCGCAAGGCCTCGAATATCGTAGGCCTTGAACACGCTCATACCTTAGGGGGGTCACTTGGCCTTCATCATCCCATCGCGGTGATGTTGAGTAATCAAGCAGAACCAGAACCCCGAACTGCACGGGCAATAATCTCCACCTTAGCACCTGCGGGTAGTTCTTTGACGGCAAATGCTGCCCGTGCTGGAAGAATTGTTCCTTCTAACCATGAAGCGTATACTTCATTGAAATCTCCAAAATCTGACATGTTTTCCAATAGAACTGTGACCATTACCAAATCACTCTTACTTGATTCAGCCTCTGTTAGTAGATTGTCTATTTTGCTTAGAGCACTGCTCGTTTGTTCTCTGATGGAATGTCCTCCATCAATTCCTATCTGTCCGGCAACCCAAATATCGTCGCCAACAGTCATACATGGATTGTATGGGAATAATGGTGTTACTCCACCTCGTATTGCTTTTTTCTGGTTCATATCACTGCGAGTAGTATCTTAGTGATAGGATTATTCTTTGAACATATTCACAATTTTGACATGGTCTGCGGCTACATTTTCAGCATTCAGTTGCTCGATTGGAACCCAAGCCGCAGATACAGCGTCATCGTCCCCTATAGGTTTAGCAGAAGAATCGGCATCAACTAGGTAGAATAGTCCAACGCAGTGTTTTCGCGGATCTCTTCCAGGCGCTCCAAGCACATACAGAATCCGTGGATTTTCACCCTTCACCCCAGTCTCTTCCATTAATTCCCGGATTACTGCATCTTCAGGGTCTTCTCCATAATCGACAAAACCTCCAGGAAATGCCCACATGCCTTGCCATACAGCAGGATTTGCCCCTCTTTCAATCATCAATAATTCCAATCCATTATCCGTTTCACGAGCGGCTACAGCATCTACAGTCACAGAGGGGCTTCGATAGCCATCTCTACCACATTCTGAGCATTTTTCATTCGCCATATTTTCTCTTCCTTAATTGATAGTCCTCAATGGCGGTGTAGAGGTCGCGTCGTGAGAATGATGGCCAGTGTACATCTGTAAAGTATAGTTCAGCATAGGCGATTTGCCAAAGAAGAAAGTTCGACACACGCTCTTCTCCTGAAGTTCGGATTACCAGATCAGGATCCGGGAGTTCTGCAGTGTAAAGTCTACTTGAGATAGTTGAGGGGTCAATCGATTCGATTTCCAGAGTTCCCGATGCGTGTTCAGAGGCTATTCGCTTTACTGCATCAACAATTTCTTCTCGTCCACCATATGCAAGACAAACGGTAAACAAGAAATCATCGTACTCAGCCGTTGCTTCGCAGGCCTTATCTATCGCATCTCTAACTCTTTGAGGTAGTAACTCAGTCCGTCCAACAACCTGCACTTTGACTCTATTTTTGTGAATTAGTGGGTCTACACTAATTTCTTCAAGTCCACTAACATATAGGTCGAATAATGTATTCAATTCTTCTTCATCTCGTCCACTGAGATTTTCTGTGGATAATGCATAGACTGTGAGATATGGGATTTTTAGTTCCAAAATCCACTTCATCACTTCTTTCAATCGTTCTTTTCCTGCTGCATGTCCAGTTTCAGTCTGCAAAGATTTGGACCATGCAAATCTTCGGTTTCCATCCATAATCATGGAGATGTGTTGTGGCATCATTTCCGGGCCGTCCGACAGAATACGATCCCGCATTCGATTCCTCCGGATTCGGTCAACTCTAGAAACAAAGCTCCAAGCTAGTGAGGAATTTGCCATCCATCGCGCTGGAATGGCAATAATTCGGAATTTCAACAACCAATGAGCAAGCGCATCGATACGTCGACCTGTGGCCTTACGTGCGCGACCCATGCAGTGACCAAATGCCATTTGCGCTAAAGGTCGTCGGCGAAGGGTCCTGATTCATTCAAAGACAAGGTCAGCAGAGTCTCCCACTTTATCGAGCAGACCACTTTCAGCATTGACGACAATAACCTGCCCACAGTGTTCCCATACTGGTATGTCGTGCTTGCTATTGCCTGCATAACCGAACTCCTTCTTTCCAAATCGAGCAGTAAGGGCCTCGGCTTTACGCAGCCCTCGTAGGTTGGTTATTCCATCAGAACCCATGACATCATCGAACAGACCTACGTGTGCAGCGATAATTTCAGCCAAAGTCTGGTCAGATGCAGTAGCTAGTATGATCGTTCTTCCTCGTGCCTTTTCTCCGGTTAACCAATCTACAAATGCCTCGTGGTAAACCAGTTCATCGGGGTCGAATTTGAGTTTTCTTGCAAGTTGTTTTTTCCACTTAGCACGTCTTCCTGTTAATTCAAGAAAAATAGTTGATAGAATCATCCACGGCTGTCTTAGAAAGACTCGCCTAGCACTTACTCTACTCATGTCTGTGAGGATGAGAGTGCCATCCATATCGACAGCCAAGGGCATCTCGTCAGGAGCCTGAATCACAAAGTGGCGCTTAACCTACTCCGGTTCAATCCTTCGGAATAATCGAATTGGCTTGACCGATTGCATCAAGCCTGAAACGGCTTTGGCCGCGTTGTGTCACAGTCCGAGTCACACCTCCACGATGCATGGCGACCTTCTGCCATGGTCGAGGTTGATTCTGAAGTTGAGGCACCTTCTGGATTTTCTTCACATTTATTTCGTGGTATGAGATTCCGTATCGAACTTCTCGAACCTGAAGAATCAATTTCAACTCTAGAAGGCTGGCAAAAGACAACAGAAGAGTTGACTGAATGGGGTGAAGTGCCACGAAATATACAGTCAATTGAACTCAAGGCCTCTAATCGAGGTCCGATAATGGAACTCAATGCAGAAGATGGCTTGTGGCTTGCTGAAATACAACCTTGGGGTGGACCTAACCTCCGTTCCCGCTCAAGAATCGCACCGGATGATTTCGATGTTCCTTGTGGTGGTTACTTGCATGAAGATCATGAACTAATATTATTGCGCCGAAAGAGAGAATTTTCTACTAATGCCTCTGATGTTTTGTTGGATCATTTACAGCGAAATGATGCTGAATCGGCCCAAACGCTGCTTCA
>DUIL01000150.1 GCA_013330385.1 Candidatus Thalassarchaeaceae archaeon | reverse complement strand
TCAGAGATAGACAAGATAACTGGAGACCTCCAGTTAGTCGGTTGAGTTCTAGGCTGAGTCCATGAAACGAAAGAAGCCCACAGAGCGAGAGTGCCCTGTGGGGGGTTTTGAGAATCGGCGAGACTGGGCGACCGAAGTCCCCCAGTCTGCCTTACGTAATTCAGATTAAAACAAATTATTCTGATATATTGTGATCAGAGGTTTTCGTCGATCCAGCCACCAACAAAGGCACCAGCACCAACGAATGCACCATCTAATAACCATGGTAGAGCAACAGCCATTGCATCACCAGTGTCATTCATGACCATTGAAGCCATGTCTGCAGCGGACTCGAAGTTGACTAGTCCAGCCATTGCCATTACAGCAATAGGCATTGCCCAATCATTGTCCACCTTACTGTTGATGTGACCTAGTACCGCACCAGCAGCAACTAGACCAGCAACCGACATTGCGTCAAATGCCCATGCATCTTGCCCATCAGGGTAAGCAGTTGCATAATCAACCATACCTTCTACTTCTAGCACTTCTGCCATCAGTACAAGAGCTACAGCAGCTCCAACTATCTGCATGACTAACTTCAATCCATTGTTCATCCACATGTCTTGGTCACTCATGTCACTCGTCATTATGTTCATCCAGGTCACAGGTGGCAGGATGTGCGCTCCATTGAAAGCCATCCAGGCTATTCCCATAGCAAACATTCCACCAAGTGTGGCTAGTCCTAGGCCACTAACACCGAGGCCATCTGCGCCTGCAGTGGTAACACCAAACACCAACCAAGTTACGGCGAATGCTCCGCCCATTTCGTTCATCAAACTTTTTGTATCCATTTTTTATTCCTCCTCACCTTAGTGAGCGTTCTCGCGCTATTCGGTGACTATATAATGAAAACTGACGTAAACCGGAAATAGAGCCCAATTTTAGGACATTTTTCCGAATGCCGGTGTTGTATTCCACACCTAATAACTCACACTTCATCGAGTGTATCTCGTATTCATCGGTGCTATGCACCGAATCAGGAACTGTCATGAATCGATACCTCATCTCAGGGCTATGGTCGTGCAGTTTTCACTCGAACCAGAGGTTCGAGAAAATCTGCTTTCAGAATGTTCAGGCCTTTCAGGCCTGGTCGAGTGGCTAGATTCGATAGATCGTCGCCCAGGATTGTCTGAGCTTGCCGAGCATCTCGTTGGAAATGACTTCAATGCTGCAGCATTGAAGGAATGCATCGGCTATGCCGATGAAGGATATCAGCGAAACATCATCAAGAAAACCGAGTTCTACGAACTCGTCGCAATTTGTTGGACTCCAGGTCAAGAAACATCAATTCACGATCATGTTGGTTCCGACTGTGCTTTCCGAATAGTGGAGGGCGTCTCTACAGAGACGATTTACAAACTCAACTCACAAGGTTTTGCAGTCCCTATCAATGCACGAACCTATTCGGCAGGTGAAGTCTGTGCAGCTGAAGAACCCGATATTCACCGTGTTTCTAATGATACGGAACACGAACTGATAAATGTCCATGTGTACACTCCGCCTTTGCATTCCTACGGCGTTTACACTCTGGCTTCCGAATCGACCGCGTAGCGGTCGCACATCAAAATAGAATTTTATTGATTGATTCCAGCATCTTGTTTGTATTCATCAAGCACTTCACCAAAAAGTTGGATGTCTGAATCAAAGGTCTCCGGTAGCAGAGGTCCAAAGGAAAATCGTAAGAATCGAGAGTATGGTGTTTCGTATGTTGGATCCTTCGAATGCGGTCGTGCCATGTCACAATCAGAAGCACACAGAATTGCTGCCCCACGCTTGAAAAGTCGCTTATTCAGTTCAGCGCTGGTCATGCCTTCTGGCAATTCTAGCCAATGGTAGAATCCTCCATTCCCTGTGTAGACTTTCAATCCCATCTTTTCGAAGGCTTTGCCATATCGCTCTCGTTGCCATTTGTAGTGTTGCTCGATTGCCTTACGTGCTTGTTTTACACGCTCTGGCTTGAGCAGCTTTACGGCATAGTGCTGTGATAGGTGACTAACCCCACCCATGCCGAAACTCGAGTAGTTTGCCATTGTCTCAATATTTTTCTTACTAGCGATTATCCAGCCTATTCGGATTCCAGGTGACTGAAGGCCCTTTGTGCATGCTCCTGAAATGAACACATTGCTATTGTCAAGATCCTGCACATACTCGATACCACTTACGGAAGGAGAATGGAACATCTCGTATGCTTCATCGAGCAAAATACCGTTATTGGGTTGCTCGGCCATTTCGATTAATTCTTTGAGTTCATCTGATGAACGAGTTTGTCCAGATGGATTCTGTGGATTGGAAATGACTGGCATTAGCCGAGTCTCGGAGTCGATATTGGAGCGGTCGAAGTAGGTTGAGTTGCTTGGATGGAAGTGGTTTTCCTTCGTGAAGGGAACAATCTGGTATTCGGTTTTAGTCTGCTCCATTATGTCTAGATAAGCGGGCCACTCGATGTTCCCAATTCTCACCTTGACATGTTCCTTTAGGAAAGCCATCACTGTGTAAATTCCAGGCCTGCCTCCTGCGAAAATCATGACATTTTCAGTTGTGATTTTCGAACCGTATTGTGAATTGTAGTAATCCACCACTGCCTCACGTAATTCGGGATGACCCCAAGCCTTCGGGTAGAAACGATCCTCCCAAGTAACATCGATACTAGATGGAAGTGGAGGGCCACCGAATTTTTCCAATTGTGTAGTAAGAGGAAAACCCTGCGACCAAGGGTGCGTCCCTTCGGTTCCCATGAAGCTGCCAAATGAATCTCTGAAGGCGTACAGAGTTTCGTAAATTCCCATCGGTGGGCAGTTGTCAGAAAGAAAAGATTCCACTACTCCAGATACAGCATCCTCACCATAGTTTGAGGCTCCCTTTGGCTCTGTCACAACTACCCGTTTGGTATCCAATACATCATCATGTTCATACCCAAATCACACCAACCAACGCCTTACATTATTTTACTAGTTGAACCGAACATGTTCGTAAATACATATAGCAAAACCGAACATGTTGGGTGTTGAAACATATTTAGGGCAGTAGATTGTCCTGACTATATGGAACAAGGTACGAGTACGAGTAATGTGTTTGCAATTTCAATAGTTGTTTTGCTTTTAGGTATGTCCGCTTCAGCAATGACCAATACTGAAGATAGAGATAATTTACCTAATGAGAACAATGCTCGAAACTCTCATTCTGGCCTTAATTATCCCGGTTCAGCACCCGGTTCAATATATTCTGCATCGACAATTTTGGCATCATGGAACTACACCTGTGTGGTTTTAGATAACAATGGAATGAAGTGTTGGGGTGACGGTGGATGGGGAAGATTAGGCAATGGAGAATCCGTCAATAGAGCGGACCCAGTTTCAGTGCTTCTAGCAAATGATGGTGGGTCGGCCTTAGCAAAAGAAGTCGGCACTGGATTGAGCCACCACACTTGTGCATTGATGATGGACTCCAACATAAAGTGCTGGGGTGAGGGTTACTATGGTCAAGTTGGAGATGGTTGGAATTGGCCATGGAACACTGAACCATACTCGGTGATTATGCCAACTGGACGAACGGCCAAGACTGTTGCCAACGGGGGTCATCACAGCTGTGCGATAATGGACGATTATTCTGTATGGTGTTGGGGCCAAAATTATGAGGGCCAATTGGGTAATGGAGGCAACGATGATGCCAGTACCCCTGTTCAATCGGGCTTACCTACCGGCATGCATGCTATATCGATTGCAACAGGTTGGGATTCAACCTGTGTAATACTAAACGACTCTTCTGGGGTTTGCGCAGGGTGGAATGAAGACGGCCAATTGGGTGATGGTACTCAGATCAATCAAACCACTTTCAATCAAATTTCAGTCCTTCCGCCTAATAGCGAACTAGCGTCAATATCAGTCAGTTCTAGTTTCACCTGCGGCTTACTGAAAAATGGCAGCATATATTGTTGGGGCTCTAATGAAGATGGCCAACATGGCGATGGAACAACAACATCCAAACCTTCTAGTTCTGGGCAAGTACAATTACCTCAAGGTCGAACTGCTATCACAGTTGATGTCGGCCTCAAACATGCTTGCGCGGTTTTAGATGCTGACAGTGCTGTTTGCTGGGGTGATAATGAGTATGGTCAAATTGGTGACAACACGACTACTAATCGAACTACGCCAACCAATGTAACCTTCCCCGGTGGCATTGGTGTATCATCTATTAGTGCAGGCCGCGTACATACTTGCGCAATTACAACCAATGGTTCAGTCTACTGTTGGGGTGCATATGCAAAGGGTTCACTTGGCAATGGATGGGATACAGATAGTGATATTCCTCTTTATGTTGATTTATTGGAACCAGCCGGCATTCATGCTGCACTAGGTGAGAGAGATCACGATGATGATGGAATCTTGAACATATTTGATGATTATCCGTTCCCTCCTCCTACATGTCCTGCTGGACAATATCTAGTGGATTACGAATGTGTGGAAACATCTCCTGGATATTATACTCCAAATGAAGGCATGACTGAACAGATTCCATGTCCCATGGGCACATATCAACCTAATTCAGGGCAGGATTCTTGCATTGATACAAGCCCTGGGTATTACACCGATTCGAATGCATCTTCTAGCATGACTAAATGCCTCGCAGGGACATTCCAAAATCAGACAGGGCAGACTGGATGTATTGACGCACCTGCTGGACATTATACCGTTGATGATGGTTCAGTAAATCCAATACTGTGTACAGCAGGAACCTACCAACCTAACAGCGGTCAGACATCTTGTATAGCAAGCGATGCGGGTAATTATGTTCCTTTGGAAGGGCAAACTAATCAGACACCCTGTGAACCTGGTAAGTACCAACCTGGATTCGGGCGCAGTTTATGCTACGAAACAGATCCAGGCCACCATACTAGTCAAGCAGGATCAATCACTCAAGAGGAATGTTTGTCTGGCACATACGCTGATGACTTTGGACTTGCAGATTGTAAGGATGCGTCCCCTGGTAATTATGTCGATTCCTCCGCAGCAATTTCCCAAAAACGATGTTCTTCTGGCGAGTATCAACCCTATTGGGGCCAGAGTTCTTGCTTACTTGCTGATGCTGGAAACTATGTCGATCAAACCGGGCAATCCAGTCAAACACCTTGTGCTATTGGAACCTATCAAGCCGATACGGGCCAAACATCCTGTGATGATGCAAGTGCTGGAAACTATGTCGATCAAACCGGGCAATCCAGTCAAACATCTTGTGCT
>DUIL01000043.1 GCA_013330385.1 Candidatus Thalassarchaeaceae archaeon | reverse complement strand
TTCAGGATGAGACACATTGGGTTGATGGCGATGGAAACATACTACCCGATGCCATTTTGATTCCCGAAGGAACAACTGCGAAAGGCTTAGCCTATGCGGTTCACACAGACCTTGGTGACGGCTTCATTCGAGCCACAGATGCGCGCAGTGGTCGAGTTATTGGTGCTGATCATGAAGTTCAGAATGGAGATATAATTCGAATTCATGCTAAGACATGAGTCAAGAATAATGCTCTAATGATTCACTCTTTGGTGAAGTTATTTTTTACTGTAGTTTCCATTCCCCACAGGATTAGGATTCCCATCACTGCAATTAATCCGGCGACACGGAAAACGGTGTGGTATGTGAAAATTCCAGTTCCATCAACAGTTTCTGCCCAGATAAAGGCAGCGAGAATCGGTCCGATAATTCGGGAGAGTGCCCCGAATCCTTCCTGAGCACCCATTACGCGACCGAGATCAATGCCTGAGCCTTTTGCTTCCATAGTAAGTAAGGTGGACTGAGTTGGTTGAAACAGGCCATTACCTGCGGCGATGAAGGTCATAGCTAACAATCCGATAGCAAGAGGAGTTGGTTGTAAATATGGAATCCATCCCAAACCTATTGCTGTTAGAAAAATTCCAGCAATCATTAGTTTACGTATATCGAATCTTTTGGTAAGTGGTCTAATCAATCCACCTTGAACGATTACACCAATCAATCCAACATAGGCAAAAAGGTAACCATTCATACGTTCATCATAACCGAGTCCACCATTTTCAATTGCCATTCCTGTAAAGAGAATAAATGTAGCATGCATCATTGTGAAAGCGAGTAAGAATGTGGCATTCAACAATACAAGGCGTCTGATGGTAGGGGTAAGGTCTCGAATACCCACTAGGTTACGAGCAATCTTTGCTAAGCCCGCCCCTTTCTCAGAAGTCGTTCTACGGTTTTCTTCAGAGAGGCTCTCAGGAAGCATTTTGATCGCTAGAAGAAATGAGATTGCCGAAAGACATCCTGCGAATAGGCATGGAAGGAAATAGGGGTGATCAATCCACCATTGAGTGTCGAAAGGCCCCGCAAAGGTGCTTGCAGGGTCAGTTAGTACTCCTCCAATGAAGGGGCCAATCATGAATCCAAGTCCAAATGAGGCTCCAATCATACCCATACGTCCAGGTAATTGTTCAGGCGTACTAATATCGCCAATGTATGCCCTTGTAACTGCAATATTACCATTTCCAGCACCAGCCAGAAAACGAACCACAACCGCCATCCAGAGTGCCGAAGCAAGACCGAAAGAAATTAGGAAAATAGTGTTTGAAATAAGTCCAAACATTAGTATTGGTCGCCGACCAACTCTATCAGAAAGTGAACCAAGAATTGGTGTGAATAGGAATTGACCAAGGGTGTAACAAGCAAGCACAATTCCTACCCAACGATCTCTGGTTCCAGTATTGACGAATCCATCTGCTTCGGCTAAATCTTGTATGAAATAAGTCAAGAATGGGATTACAAGAGTGAATCCAATCATGTCTATTAGCACTACAAGGAAGAGTATGAAAAGCGGAGAACGTCCTTCCGCATCACTCGTCATAACCCTACCTCGAATTCGCTCGTGTTTGAACTAACCCGTATTGTAAAGTGTATTCCGTCATGTGTCCTGAACAAGGAAAGGGTGAGCCGTTCCTCGGCATCCGCCCGTAAAAGCGGCCAGCGTACGCACGACCTGATAGCCACCGCTAGCGGTAGGCACTAGGTTTTGTTTTCGCTTGCTTTCTGGCTTCAACCGAAGAGGGATCCGAGGCCTTCGAAAGCAGCGCCTTCGTCTTCCTCTTCTTCTTCAGCCGGAGCTTCCTCAGCAGCAGGAGCGGCGCTTGCGCCACCGGCAGCAGCTGGAGCAGCAGCGACTGGAGCAGCAACAGCAGTTGCCATTGCCTCACCTATGTCGACTTCACCTAAAGAAGTGACAAGTGCCTTTACTCGGCCCGAGTCAACTTCAACACCAGCAGCGCTCAAAACTGAGCTAACGCCGTCTTCATCAATATCCTTTTCCGCAGAGTGCAGAAGCATTGCAGCATATACATATTCCATTTTTATCTCACCTTATTTTTTTCAGCCGAAAAGGTCACCGAGTCCACCGAACTCTGCTTCCTCTTCTTCCTCCTCTTCCTCATCTGCCGGAGTTTCCTCGGCAGATTCAGCCGCATCGGAGGTTGCGGTTACTGCGCTCGCTGTAGCTACTGCAGCACCGAGTGCTGCTGTTAACTCGTCATCGAGTGCAGAGGAATCTAACTGACCTGCTAGGGCCAGAGCACGAGCATTTGCTCGTGATACGAACAGTGGAATGGTGACCGCATTTGCGATACCAGCTTCCACAGCAACAGATGTTGCTTCACCACTTGCCTTAGCAAGAAGTGTTGGCATTGTCTGTGAAGCGAACCATCGGATGTTGCAGGCGAGATTGAAAGCGCCTGATGTACCAACAATAATGTCGTTATGGAGTCCTTCTGTGTCTAAGTCTAGTGATTCTGCTTCAAACAGATGTCCCTCTTCGATGGCTCCTGTTAGAATAATACCAATTTCAATTGGATGAATGTCAAGTTTTGCAAGCATAATTCCTAGATCTGCAGAAATTGCCTCTCCTTTATTGACAACAGTTGTGGTCTTCTGAATAGCAACCTTTCCTTTGTCAATTTTGGCAGGTATCCCTACAGCGTTGAATTCACCAACGATAGGCCCAGGGCCAAATGCAGTAGGTCCTTTCTCAACTACTATGTCTATTGGAGATAATTCCCCTTCCTTAGCAGCTCTACCTTGCTTGGTCTTTGCTAATTCACTGTATAGTTGGAAAGCATTCATTGAATCTGTGTGTACGATAGCAGGCTGAATTGCTCCTTCCATAAGGGCATCGAGTTCTGAAGTGTCACGTCCTGCTTGTTCCCAAGCCAGGCGAATCAAAGTCTTCTTTGCCATAGTGATGCTCATGCTTGAGCGCAGGTCTCCGCGCATACTGAGCATATTCTTTGCAGGAACTCCTCCGATATCGACAACTCCAAGGACTCCATCTGCTGAAATCACAGCGGCTAATTCGCCAACCCGATCTCGCTTCCATGGAGCAACCTTAGCCTGAATCATTCAATCACCTCTACTTTGACAGATGGTCCCATTGAGGTTTTTATGTAACAAGAGCGAATGTTTCCAACACCGCGCTCTAACTTTCCAGTAACACGGGTCCAGATTGCCATTGCATTTGCAGTCAAATCATCAATACTCTGTTCTCGAGAACCAACAGGTGAGTGGAATGTCATTCTATCGCGCGAGCGCACAATAGCAGTATCCTTGAGTCCAGCCGCAATCATTGCGGGGTCAAGAGTTGGAGGAACCGGGCGTGGCATCTTCCCACGAGGTCCGAGAACTACACCGAGGAACCGACCTACAGTTCCCATGTGAGGAATTTCAGCGAGGAAGAAGTCAACTTTGTTAGCCAACTTACGAGCTTGTTGTCGGTTTCCACCGAGATCTTCTATTGTAGATGGCTCAATGATTTCGATTCCCGCAGCACGAGCCTTAGTCGCCATCTCTCCGCCAGCAAACATGGCAATCCGGACTGGCTTACCACGGCCAGAAGGAAGACGAACTTCCTCTTGGATACGATTTGCTGGGTTCTTCAGGTCGATGTCCTTGAGGTTGAATGAGAATTCAACCGATTCGGTGAACTTACGCTCTGGAGCGCTGTTCAAGGCTTCTTCAATTGCTGTTTGGATATTTTCTTTCATATTTCTCACCTCTGCGGTCAGCGAGGTTTCCCTCTCCCGCAATTCGTGATTTCTCACTCAAAATGCTCGTTGAATCTCCCTTCTTCCATTGCTTTTAGGGCATCTTTAGGGGTCATGCCTTCGACCTTTACTCGCATAGCCACGCAAGTACCCATGACTTCACGGCTACGCGCATACAAAGATGAACCAGTCAATCTGTCCTTCTGCTTCTCAGCAACTTGCTTTACCTGATCCATAGAAAGATTCTCTGTAGAAGCGTCCCAGTCACCGTTGCACTTCTTTAGACCAAGGGTCTGAATGATTACATGTGGTGTTTCACCGCGTGCTGACATCCTTGATACCCCCTTGTGAAGTGTCCCGCCGACCTGCTCTCCCTATTTGAGCGTGCTGACAGACCTCC